>DATHMF010000112.1 GCA_035487355.1 Terriglobales bacterium
CCGACGGCCCGTAGTCGAAGCGGTGACGGTTTGGATTAGTAATGGGCAGCGTCGAGTACCCGGTGTCAAAGCCAGAAACGCCTTCTCCGAAGGGCAGGTCGTCCAGGCTTCTTGACCAGGTGTAGTTACCCAGAATGGTGAGCCCCTTTGACATGCGCTTTTCTACAGAAAATTGGAGCGCATTATAGTTTGCGTTGATATCGTTGATATCCGCCTGCACGGTATTCGAGAACGTGCTCTGGGAAAACGTCTTGTTGCTCCCTACGTAAACCGTGCAGTTTGCCAAGCCGGTTCCGGACGCGCAAAGCGGGTTAAAGGGCTGCTGCGCAGTTTTGAATCCAGGGTTTGAAAAGTTCAGGAACTGCGTCTCCAGAATGTGGATACTATGCGAGCCAACGTATCCCGCGCGTGCCAGAACGTTCCAGGGTAGCTGGTGCTCCAAGGTCAGGTTCCATTCATAGATGGTCGGCACCTTGTAGTTGCCGCTGGGATCGTAGGTGACTGCAATCTCATTGAATGGCGGGCTGTAAGCAAAGTTCGTCGGAGCCGGGAAAGGACTGGGGAAGCTTGGATAGGAGGCGGCCTGCGCCCCACTGCAGTGCAGGGTAGCCTTGGTCGCAGCCAGCGTGCACAGCGGGTCACTAAAGGAACCGGCCGTCGAACCAGGACCCGGGTTGCTATTGTTGGCGGTAGAGAGTATGAATTGCGGACTGAAGGGCCACTCATCTACATAGCGATTACTGAGCATACCCATCACGCGACTGTCATAGAAGATCCCCACTCCTCCACGGAGGCTGGTTTTGCCATCGCCAAAAACGTCATAGGCGAAGCCAACCCGAGGCGCCCAACCTTTGAGGTTGGCTCGGAGGGCATTCTTGGGCATACCGGGATCGCTCGGAATGCCATTCTGTCCGGAGAAGAAAATGCCTGGAGGCGCATTGGGGTAAACCTTGGACACCGTACCCGCTGCCATGGCAGTGAGATTGACCTGCGCCCAGCGGTTTCCTTTGTCACTCCAGGGAAACGCCGGCTCCCAGCGCAGCCCAAGGTTCAAGGTCAGGCGCGGGGTAATGCGGTAATTATCCTGGACGTACAAGCCGAGAAAGGTATTGCGGTTGGCCTTAAATTCTCCGGCTCCCTGCTGGAGGGCAAAGCCGTTGCCGACGCCGCTGCCATCAGAGAGGATACCAGCCAGGAAAAGATTGTACGTGGGAGCGTTGGTAAAACCAGTGCCTCCCACAACTAACGGATTCGCCAGGTAATTATCTGAAACGCCAAACCCGAACAACCCCGGTTGATTAAATTGGTTGTTGAGGTCCACTTGGCTCTTCTCAATCGAGCCCCCGAAGTGTATGTCGTGCTTTCCCCACTCGTAGCTAACATCATCGGCCCACGCGAAGTTGTTTCGCGTAAAGGCCGCCTGCGGATTATCTCCGAAAGTGAACCCTCCTTGGACTCCAACACCTTGAATGGCGCTCGGCTTGGGCTGGAATGGGAGCGCCACTCCAAAAGCCGTCACGTTGACTGCGTTGGGAGAAGGCCCTCTGTCGGCGACTTCCCGCGAGAAGCTCATGCGCGCGTCGTTGATGAAGCGCGGTGAGAAGATGTGGGTCTCGTGAATCAGGGCATTCTGTGCCGTGATATCGAAGGTGGCATCGGTATAGGCCGCAAGCAGCAGTGGATTGAAGACCGGCTTCTTGATGAAGCGGTCAAATTCATATCGGAGCGTGAGGTTATCGTTCTTGCCGATGGTGTGGTCCAGCCTGCCCATTCCGGCATCAAAACTTTCGCTGTCGGGCTTGGAGAAGGCGAAAGTTGGGTTTGAACCTGCTGGTATGCCACCCGACAAGCTAAATTTCGCAGCCGAACCTAAATACGCCCCGGTCGTAGGGTTGATTCCCAGCATCGTCGCCACTGCGGGATCAATAACTCCTGGCGTCCCAAACGGTCCCTTCGTTAGAAAATTGGCGATGTCTGTCTGTCCTACCACCTTCTGGCTTCCTAACGCGAGGTTGCGAAAATTCGTGCGCTGATAGCCGGCAAAGAAATAGGTCTTGTTGTGGATAATTGGTCCGCCGATGGTGCCGCCAAACTGATTGCGCTTGACCGAGTCCTGCGCAGTCGGCGTGGCAAAGAAATTCTGTGCGTTGAAGGCGGGATTGCGGACGAATTCAAATAGATCGCCGTGGAGGCTATTGGTGCCGGACTTGGTGACTACGTTGACCACGCCGCCGGCGTTTTCCCCATATTGCGCGCTGTAGTTGGTGGTCTGCACGCTGAATTCCTGCAGAGCATCCGGAAACGGAAACGGCTGGTTAACGTTGGTGTACTCATCTATATAGTTGCCGCCGTCAAGCTGGTAGCTGATCGTATTCTGGCGGGCACCGTTGACCGCGTAGGTCACCCCGCCGGGAAACGTCTTGGTCGCTCCCTGGTCCGCGCCCCCGTTAGGCGAGTTGACGGCGCCGGGCACCAACAGTGTTAGGGTTGCCGCGTTGCGGCCGTTGAGAGGCAGTTCCGAAATGCGCTCCTGCTCGATCACCTGCTTGATGGTTGGGGTCGAGACGTCAACCGCGAGTGCGCTCCCAGTCACCTCCACCACTTCAGTCGGGTTACCCACGGTAAGCTTTGCATTGAATGTAAGGGCTTGATCGGCAAGCAATGTAACTTTTGTTTGTGTGAACGTGCGAAAGCCCGAGGCTTCCACGCTCACGGTGTATTCCGCCGGCCGAAGCGAGTTGATGACGTAATATCCTTGAGCGTCGCTGGTGGCGGTGCGTATAAGCCCCGTACCGCTCTGCGTTGCTTTGACCTGGGCTGACGCAACCACGGCCCCTGTAGGGTCCGTAACCGTTCCGCCAATACTGCCTTGGCCTTGTGCGTGGGAAAACGCCGAAATGATACAAAGCGCAACGACTGTTAAAAGAATTTTTTTCATACTCTCCTCCACTGTGAACTGACCCAAATTGATTTAGCGCAACGAATTCTCGAGAGTCTTCGATTGGCGCTCGAGTTTTTCTGCAAGCCTTGCAATCTGCAGCAGAATCAGCAGCCAGGATTCAACAAGCCAACACCAACTCCCGCTTCCGATTATGGGAGGCAAAATTAGCATTGCCTTGCTTTGATCGCACCACTGCCCTCTGCACAATATCCCTTTGGGCAGCGGTGTCAAGCTTAGATAAATAAACTGTATGTTTAGAAAAACTAATCAATGGATAGCGGGCCCACGTTTCGGAGGGTGATATCAAACCATTGATTCCTTCAGGAAATCAGGACATCATTAGAATGTCCGCGTCAGGATGGGGCTTTGGAAAGTAGTTCTTTGAAAATTCGCGATAAATAGTTTTCCTGGTTTATAGCGATTCCACAATTGCTGTATCCACTACCGTGGAAGAGCGGGGGTGGGTTTTTGTTTAGTTCAAAGATGGTATCACCCTGGTATCAAAACCTTGCTTCCTTGGAAACTAAGGGCCACCATTGTGCTAGACGTGTGTTTACGCGTTCCAGAATGCGGGGGATTTTTGTACCCTTTAGGTCTTTGAAAATTCGTGGAGCAGCGAGCGCTGATCCGCGTTCATCCGCAGCGAAAGGTTTTGCGGTTGCTTTGCTGGGAACCGAGAACTGAGACTGCTTCAGCAAGTCCCCTACCCCAGCTCAATTTTCGCCAATAATGACGCGGGTCAGACGCGATTTTTGGACTCAAAAACACCTGCCAGCAAGTGGGGTGGGGGCCCACAAATCTTCCGAAAATCTGCGTTGATCCCCGTTCATCTGCGGCAAAGGTTTTGTGGCTGTTTTTTGAAACTCGAAACTTGAAACCTGAAACTGCTTTTACGCTTCAACCACCTGCTAGCAAGGGGGGGAGGGGGTTATACCGAGATTCTGGTAATTTCAGCCAGAATTCTGGCCACCCCTTCGGTAAACTCCCGCTCTGGAGTAATCAGGCTCAGGATTAAATGGCCCTCGCCGGGAAAGTCATAAAAATGACCGGGATGTACCAACACAGAACGCGATTGCAACAACTGAATGGCCAGAACTTCATCGGAGCCGACAACCGGCACCCGCAAGATGGCATACCATCCGGCTTCGATTTGGAGCCTGCTAATCGCAGGGGACTGCGCAAGCTGAGCGTCAAGTACACGCAAATTTTCCAGCACACGCGCAAGCAATTGCGGTTGAACTTGCTTGCGCTGCTCCAGAAGCACAGGAGTAGCGAGCTGCACCGGTGTACTCATGGAAAGATACGTATCGGCAATTACTTCAAGCCGCTGCTCCGCGTCTTTAAGAATACCCTGGGGGCCGCTGGCCACAATCCAAGCCAATTTCATTTGCGGCAGACAGGAGATCTTGGAGACGCCACTCAACGTAAAAGTCAACGCGGCCTGATTGTGAGCCAACGAAATTTTTGGCCCCTGCCCATGAGCGTAATCCCAAAAGACTTCATCTGCGATCAGGGCTAAATCTCGCTCTGCACATAATTCATTCAGCTTTTGCAGCTCAGGTTCATGAAGATACGAACCGGTAGGGTTATTGGGATGCACCACAATCACGGCCCGGGTGCGGTCATTGACAGCGGAGTGGACCGAAGACAAATCAATATGCCAGCCATGGTCGTAAAAAAGAGCGTAGGGAACCAGGCGGACATCCTGAAGATCGGCGAGAAATTCGAAGAGAGGATAGCTGGGTTGCGGAACCAGAACTTCGTCTCCGGGATCGCACAAGAGCCGAAACACAAAAGAATAGCCCTCGCTGGTGCTGGTGGTAAGAATGATTCTTTCCGGATCAATGACAGATTTTTCGGTGTCGCGCTCGCGGTAATATTCCGCAACTGCATCGCGGGCGAGTAGCATTCCTTTCGGATCGGGATGGTATTCCAGCGCGCCTGGTTGGTTGAATGCACTCAGGATTTGTGCCGAGTTCATTTCTAACCCGACCGCCGTCGGATTCGAGACAGAAAGGTTGAGCAGTTCCCTTCCCGATTTACGGTGCTGTTCAATAACCTGGCTGAAGCGATTGGCCTCGAGGTTCCATTGGGTGCGTTGGGAAAACATGGATGGACGAAATGTATCGTCTCGAAGCCCGCGGCGCAAGTAGCCTGAAAGTACTGGCGATTAGAAACAAACAATAGAGACGCAGAAGCTGGAACGGGCGGAATTGCGGAGGGCTTTATGTCGCCCTCCGCATTCCGGTTCAAGGTAAAAAAGAAGACGCTACAGCGAACGCAGGAAGTTCAAAATGTCTTGCTTCTGCGACGGGCTGAGCTCATTGAATTCCTGAATGACCCGGTTGGCTTCCGAACCGCACGACTGATTCACGGAGAAGGGTTCGAAGGCCTTGCCATTAGCGCGGAATTGCTGGAGGTCCGCGGTGGTCACGCAGACGTTGCCGGGAGTGAAGTGGGCCTCGATAGCCTGCAACAGGTCGTTGGTGCGGCCATCGTGCAGGAAGAACAATCGCTGGCCAACACCCCATAGCGGCGCCGTACGGAACTCATCGGGACCCGCCGCTCCCTGGTTCACGCCATCCGCCAAATTCGATCCCATGTGGTGGACAGCGAAATCCGAGAGCGGACTGTAGACAAAGCCCGACATGCCCGTGAACTGCGATTGGGCTGTCTTGAGTGTGTCGCTATGGCACAAAACGCAGCCGGTACTACTGAACAACTTCTGGCCATTCAACTCCGAGGGCGTACTCGTGGTCGGGGTGGGCGGAGCTGACAGGCGCATGAATATGGCGAAGTTGGTGACATCCGAGTTTGCACTACCGGTGTCGGAAGTGTTAGGAGGGGTTGGCGTAGCGTCTTCTGGTGTTGCGTTGAACACGCAACCAGGCACGGCAGCGCGTTCGTTGGGGAAGCCCTCGTTCGAGACTCCCTGCTCCACGTTATAGGCTTCGCCGGTGAAGATCAGCAACGACTTGTTTTGGGCCTTCCACCCGAAACGAGTTACGGTCCCGTCATTGCCGCTTCGGTTCAGCTTGCCACCGATCCCCATCGCAGCTTTCAGCGATTTGTTGGCAGCCAGGTTAGCCTCCAACACAGCGTCTGGAGTGTTCTCAACCAAACCAAGCCCGAATAGCGGCGTGGGAATGCGGAAGATCACGTTGTGGTTAGCAAGCTGCGTGGAGAAGTTGGGTTGTGCAAGAGTGCAACCGGGTGCATCCGAGCGGCCTGCGATGGTGTACAAACCGTGCACACCACCATCCAGTGCGGCAAAGGGATTGGCAGGGTTGGTGGAGATGAACCGCGCCTCGCGCACCGGACCGTTGGCATTGACGAACGAGGGCACGGTGTTGGTCGCGCCATCGAGCGTGGCCAGCGCTACCTGCGGGTTAGGCCGAGGATTGATCTTACTGGTGAAGCCTGGGCTGGTGCCGCCAACTTCAGGCTCGGCATGACATTGTGCACAGCTATTGCCGTTAAAGGTTGGTCCCAGGCCGTTGCCGTTCTCGATAGTTCCCGACACCGACTGGACTTCATTGAAGGTATTCAGCGCCGTGGCAAACATCACCTTCTCGTCGGCGTTGAGAGTTGGGAACCCGCCACCGGCCCCTTTAGGACCGCCACGCGGCCCGGGATCATGCTGGGCCTGTAGTATTCCCGTACAGAGAACCACCGTCAGGCACAGCGTTAATAGATGTACCAGTTGCAGAATCTCCAGCTTTGTTGATTTTCGATGCTTCATTTCTAAAAATTCCTCCTACTTCTCTTCGTTGGGTGCTTGTGTGGCCTGAGAGAGAGGACACACAGAGAGAGGTCACCCGCAAGAGGTCTTTCCCAAAAAAGGAACGGCCGCCTGCGGAAAAGATTTAAGAGTGGTGCTTCAATTCCCTCCTTTAAGGCATGCAAAGGCACACCGTTGTGCGAATAAACGCACGGACCCTAACCGTTGGTTCACTCAACGTCCGATACGCCGTTTGAGAAAAAAGACAAAGTTCTTGCGGAACTTACATTTTGGCCGAGGGATGAAGCAAAGCCCCGCTGCTACCACATGGCTTGGGATTGCCGTTGTAAAGGTAATACTTCAGACCGATGTCTGATTTTTGGATCCAGACTTGCGACGCCAGCCCCTAAAACCGCCTTTAGAATTGTTTGCTTCCGGCACTCCACAATTTGCTTGTTCTGCCGGAAAGCGCTTCCAACTAAAACCGTTTAATCCAGCGTCTACTAGCCTTATACATCTACAAGCATCAGCACTTAGGAGCGCTAATCTATGCTATCGAGAAAAGCATGTCAATTGGCTTTTAGTAGTAAGTGCAGTTCGAATTTGGGATAAGGGCAGTTTGAGTCTTAGGGCATGGGTGCAGCCTGGATTTAGGACGATACTTTCGTAATGAAAGGCAGTACTGATTTGTTAAAAGTCAGCTATAAGCTTGGATTTCAGCCTTCTGAGACAACAGGGCGGAGTTCCAAAAAGGTATTCATGAAACCAGTCGGCTCTGTTGACATCCTTAACTCTCTATTCCACTTTTGTCATCCCGGCCGAAGCCGCGCGTGGGTGAGCGCGAGGGCGGAGCAGCCTTGTTTTGGCTGCGAAGCGCTTAGATAAAAGCTGCGTTGCATCAATCTTCCAAATAGCCTTCAATCCAGTTTCTGATCTCGACCCGGCGTTTATCTTCAGGATCAAAGCGCACACCAAGGGTGCCTTCGCCGACATCCATCCACGAGATGGTCACGTTGCAAGCGAGCCGGTCTGCGCCCGGCAGACTGAAGTAGATCGCTGCAGCAGTACCTAGCTTGGCCGGCACTTTGGCCTGGAGAGACATGCCACCACCACTTATCTCAACGCTGGTTCCAATGTAGCGATCATGTTCATATTCAATCTGCACCTCGGTAATCACGGGTACGCGCACGTAACGGCGAAATTCATGCAAGACCAGGAGGTGCGTGGAGCGTACAGTCCTCAAGGCGCCCTGCCGGTCTAAGGGGCTTTTCATCATGACGTTGATGGCATACGAGGAGAACTGCCGCAAATCCTGGCCCGGTGTGTAGATGGCGTAGAGCATCATGCTGCGGTTCCTGGGAGATTGGCGCACCGCCGACAATAGAGTTTCACAGCCGGGCTGCAGGTGTAGAACGGCGGCATCGTACTTTTCCTGATCAAAAATCTTGCCATCCTGCAAAGAGAGGTTCACGGTATGAATACGGAACTGATTGAAACACTCACGAAGAATGGCAGCATTGCTATCATCGAGATTCACGAGTGCAGCACGGCATATGGCTTTTTTCTGGGTTACAAGCAAAGACTTCCCTCCTCATCTCTCTTGACGCGGTTACGCCCCAGGATTCACATCTCACGAATGCCATGGAGTGCAATAGAAATCTGCGATTTCGCGTTTTAAACTTCGCCGGACTTTGTTTGCGACGTACGAACCATTTCTACGAAAAACAATTTTGGGAATGCGCAAAGGTTCCGATACTACTTCACTCCACGGAGCGAATCAATAAATTTACAGGCCGTTTCATTTTGGGAAATAATCTTGATATTTTTCCCAGTTTGGAACCGTTACGTCGCGAATTTTCATTAACCTGAGGTTTTTGTACTACTGGTTGAACTTTTGCCTGGAATCCCGGTCACAGATGTGGTCTTGCGGTCTCAGGACTTCGTCGCCGAGTACCTCATAGCTAGTTCATAGCTAAGTGTTAAGTTTCCAAATACTTCCGGATTCGCCTCCTCGTCGCTACTTACCCTGAGCTTGTGAGAAAATGCAGAAGAACCGCAATTATTTACCTCTTGCCCGGGTGGCGAAACTGGCAGACGCACGGGACTTAAAATCCCGGGCCCCGAAAGGGGCGTGACGGTTCGATTCCGTCCCCGGGCACCACAATTTGTTCATTGGTCCTTCTCTATAACTCGTAAGAACTGACGCTTAAATGTTACGAGACGGTTGAATTCAAAACCGATGGAGTTTTTTGCGCATCACAGGTGGGCAGACCTCCACGTTTTGGTGCCCAAGTCACTTGCTCGAGCCTGCCGACCGCGAGGACCCACGCGAGGCTGCCAACCATCGACACCGAAGCTGTAACCGCGAGGGCCGCTAGAAAGTTCCCGGTTCGATTCACTAAGAATCCGGTGAGCGCCGGTGCGACCACGCCCGCAAGGTTTGCGAAGCCGCTTTGAAAACCGGTCCATGTTCCCGCTGCTTGCGGGCCGGCGAGGGTTTGGGAAAACGCGTAGACACCAGAGCTTATCATTCCGCTTCCCACCGCTGCGGCCATAAGCCAAGCCAGGTATGTATGCGGACCGGCTACGACACAAGCCGCAATTGCAATGCCTGCGATCGTATGTCCGAGGGCCATGGCCGATTTACGCACGAGGGTGGGGGTGTAACGACGGCGGATAAACGAGTCCGAGAGCCAACCGCACGAAATGGCGGCTGCAGCCTCTACCAGGAAATATAAACCCGCAGTTTTTGCCATCGCCTCAATGGAAAGATGGCGTTCGCGCACGAGGTAGAACGGGAGCCAGGTGATCATGACATAGAGCAGGTAGTTGGTACAAAAGTGGCCTGCAGAAGCACCCCAAAACGAGCGCTGTCGCAAGATGGCGGCGATAAGCGCAGCCCCTGTTACCGCCGGTCCGGCCTCTGCTTTCCCCCGTGGCATCCATTTCCACCACGCGGGCAGCCACGCAAGGCTGACCAGTCCTATGACGATGAAAACCGGTCGCCAGCCGTACTTTGCCATCAGGAGTCCCGCCCCAAGAGTGCCGACTGCAGGTCCGCACTTCACTCCGGCAATGACGATGCCGTTGGCGAACCCGCGATAGTATTCGGGCACATGGTGCGCGAGAATTTTCGAGCATGCCGGAACTGCCACAGACTCGCCGATGCCGAGCATCAACCGCATCACCAGCAGCATCATGAATCCATGAACAAAGCCGGTCGTCACAGTCGCAAGTGACCAGACCAGGTACCCGACCGCGATCACCACATTTACTTCAAATCGGTCTACGAACCAGCCCATCACGAACTGAAGAGCGGTGTATGTCCAAAAGAAAGCGGAGAACAGAATTCCAAGTTGCCATGGATTAAGATGTAACTCATCTTTAAGCAGGGGCGCGGCAATTGAGACATTGCCGCGGTCGACGTAGTTGATCAGAAGTGAGATAGCCAGCAGAGCAAGCCAAGGGGCAAGTGCTGCGAGGTTCCGCGACTTATCGGCCATACTAGCCTCAGCAATCCGTCCGCCGGGGGCGTCTGCGCCCGTGCCTGCCGAGCCTATGCGACCAGCATGATAAATAATGACGCCCCCAGAGATCTCCTCGTCATAAGTCACTCTCGCGACAGCTACTTGCCTATCAGAATACGAACTTAAGGCTAATCTGCAACTGTCGCATGCTTACGCCGGGGTTGAGGCTGGTAATCGTGCCGAAGCCGCCGCTGCCCGGAATGGGCACACCGTTGGCATCCAAATGGTCGGCAGTCAGGCCATTGCCCGGGCTGCCAAAGTTGGGATGATTGAAGACATTGAAAGCATCGAGCCGCAATTGGAAATATTGCCGCTCGGTGAATTTAAAATCCTTATCGAGGGTGGTATCGACACTGAACAATGGCGGGCCGATCACCGTGTTCCGTCCCAAGTTTCCGAACGTGTACCGCGGTTGCAGAGCAAAGGCTTGCACATTAAACCACTCCAATTTAGTGGGATTGCTGAGCTGCGATGACACGCCGGGCACCGCATTCGGCCGGTCCATGCAGCTGGCACCGATATTGGATTGACATGTGCCGTCCATGATGTCGACAGGGGAACCGGAGGCCATGGAATAAATCATCCCGAGATCCCACCCGCCGATGAGGGTACCGGCCAGCCCGTGATTCATGTGCGAGCGGCCTTTTCCGAACGGCAATTGGTAAAGAGCTGAAGCCACAAAGCGCTGTTTCTGGTCGAAGATCGACAGGCCACGCTCGCACTTAAGGCAATACGAATTCTGAGCACCGATCTGATCGGTGCCGAGTGTGCGCAGCCCGCTGCCGTCGTCGATCGACTTCGAGTACGTATAGCCGAGCAGGAAGGTAAGGCCGCTGGACATGCGCCGCGTGAGTTTACCGGAGAGCGCGTTGTAGTTGGAGTTCACATTACCAATGTTCTCCACGGTATTGTTGAAGTTCGGCCAGGCTTCGCGGCTGAGTTGTGAGCCCGGTCCGGGCGCCGCAGCGTTAAAATATACGTAACGCGGCAGGTGATGGCCTTGCGTTCCCAGGTAACCAACTTCGAGGGCCATGTTGCTGCCAAACTGCCGTTGGACATTCATTTCGTACTCTTCCACAGAGGGCGTTCGGCGGCGGTAAAAGGTGCTGACTAGAGTGGGCGTAGGGACACACACCTGCGGAGCGGAGACACCACAGGCGTTTGCGGCCCCGTTGGCGGCGAAGGGGTTTTCGAACGTGAGGTTGTTATTGGTCTCGGTAACCTGAAATTTTCCGGAAAGACTGCGCGACATATCGAATACGGGATTGCCGGTGTCTTGTGTGTAGAAAACGCCCGCGCCCACGCGCACCGTCCAATTGCTTGTGGGACTCCACGCAACCCCAAAGCGCGGAGCGAAATTCGTCTTATCCGACTGGACGAGATTGGAACCCAGCCGCCCATCGCGGGCAGTACAAACGCCCCCCTGAGCGACCGTCGGAAAGACAACATTGCCACCATTAAAACTGCCGCTTCCGTTTTCGATAATGCAGGGCCGGGTGTCCACTGGCTGTGGATTGAGACCGTTGGGGTCGCCCTGGAGGTTGAAATTGCCGTTGGGAAACCAAACATTGACCAGAGGCACTCTGTCACTCCAGGCCGGCACATATTCGTAGCGCAGGCCGTAGCTGATGGTGACGTTTGGCCGGATCTTCCAGCTATCCTGGATGTAATAGAACTGGCTCGTCATACGGAACCGCGCGACCGCCAGAGCGACGGCGTCTACTGTACTGTTGACATAACCGAGCATGAAGTCTGCAGGACCATATCCGGTGGCTTTATTCGAGAAGTTATATTGCGCGCGGGCGTATTGGTTCCCAGTTTCGTTGAAATCTGTGCGGTCAACTTCGGCGCCGAACTTGAACGAGTGGGTCCC
>DATHMF010000113.1 GCA_035487355.1 Terriglobales bacterium
CGAGCCGGAGAGCTGGTCCACAGAATCGAAGCAGCACATGCTGCGCTCTTTGGCCTCGACCGGAATTCGGTAGCCGATCCAGCCGGGCGAAACCTGTTTCTCGACCAGGGAATTCACAGTTGTCTTCAGGTCGGCGCCGGAGAGCGAGAGCTCCTGGACTTTGGCGTTGGTGATTCGGGGTTTCTGCGCCAAGGCGCCGTTGATCAGCACAGATGCAAGAACAGCGAGCAAAACAGGCTTGAGTAGAGTCTTCATGGCGTCATCCTTATTTGTTGAGCAGTTCCATCATGTAGTCGGTGATTTCCGGTGATTTCATCAGCGACATTTTGGCGATCAATTCGTGCCTCAGCTCGGGATTGGTTTCCTTGCGCGCCAGGTCAACCAGCTCTTTGGCTGCGCCACGGAGGAAGAGCCCGTTGATCACCTGCTTCTTGATTTCATTATCGGAGTGGGAGTTATAGACATTCACCAGCGTCCGCACGCTCTCTTGGCCGCCAACCAGTCCCAGGGTCTTGATGGCTGATGACAGAACCTTGGGATCCTTCTCCACGTTTATGATTTCTCCCAGGCCCTCCGCGTCACCGTTCAACAACATGGCATGGACGACGTCTTCGCGGGTTTCGGCGTCGGGTGAGCTCTTGTATATCTCCCGCAGCTCGGTGCGGCCGCCCATCATCCCCAGATAGCGGATGGCTTCCCGCCGCAGCTCCGGCGATTTTTCGTTGCGCGCCACCGCCAGCACATCTTCTTTTCCACCACACATCAGCCAGGCTTTGAACACGGCTTTCTTGATGTTGGGATCGGTTGCGTTGTTGTAAATGTCGCGCAGAATGGTGCGATTGGCTGGAGTCCCGTTCATCCCAATGTAGCGAATCGCCCGGCCTTGTAAATCCGGATCATTGTTGGCTTTGGCCAGCGAGAGCAGGACCTGCTGGGCCTTCTCAGAATTGCTCTGCGCAAGCGTAAACAATGCTTTGTCTTTCATCTTCGACGAACAGTTGCTGTGAATGACTTTCTCCAGAATGGGCAAGGCCCTCTCCGGATCAGAGTTCATAAGGGCGTTCAGAGCAATCAGTTTGGTCTCCTCATCGTTGCATCCGGCGACATCTACGTTGGCGTTGGCGACTCCTTTCATCTCTGCCTCAAGTGCAGACGCGTCCCGCAGCCACCTGCTCTGCGGGTAGCTGGTGCGCAAATCATTCAGCGTGGCCTGTGCCTGTGCCTTATTGCCTGCTTTGTTGAGAGCGTATGCCTTCCAGTACATGGCTGCGTCAGCCTTTTTCCCGCGTGCACTGATGACGGAGTCAAAGGCCCCGACGGCCTTGTCGTAGTCACCGTCGTTCAGAGCGTTCTGGCCGGATGAATAAGCGTCTTCTTCTTCACTGGCCTTATCGGATGATGGCTGCGACGCAACGAAGGATGATGAGGATGGAGGCTCCGTTTGTGCCTGAGCGTAAGCGGGAGTAGCGGCTTGAGCAGCGAGGCCCAAATCAAGCACTGCAAGAATCATGGAACAAAGAATTCTGCGATTCATTTTTGTTGATGACCTCTCTAAATCTTGTTATCGCCGGCGGGAGCCTGCTCCTGCCGGCGTACTTTGGAATCCACTTGCGAGTCAATGACTTTGATCTTGAACAGCAACTCCTGCGATTGAATGCGCGTGCGAATCTCTTTCAGCTCGTCCGGCGAGAGCTCGGATGGACCGTTGGCGATCTCGGCCAGCACCCGTCCCAGGTCGTCGAGCACGCCGGCGACCTGAGGATCACCTACATGTTGCGCGCTCAGCCGGTACAGGTGATTGGCATCGAGAAGATCACGCGCCTGTTGCTGTTCGTCTGAAACATCCAATGCGTGGCCGGCGTTCGTGTCGGCATTCATGATCTCGACCAGCAGCATCTGCGAACGCTCCAGGTGATCGCCTACAGCTACCAGCACCACAAGCTGCGGGTTGGGTTTGAGAGCGACGATCGGCGGCCTCGGCCAGAATCGGCCGGCCATAAACGCCGCGGCAAGCAACAAGACTGCGATTGGGGCTAAAGCCCATTTCTTCGGCGCCCGCAGCCATTGCCGAAACCCGGAGCGCTTCGCCGGCAAGCGGTCGCGCAAGTTGAGCCACATCTTTTCTTCGAAAAACGAAGGGGGCTCCGGGACCTCGGTTGGCTCTATCTTTCCCAGCAGCGACTGCACACCCTCAAACTCAGTTCGGCACGCATGGCATTGGGCCAGGTGGCTGCGGATTTCTTCCTCGCTTTCGGCATCGCCGAAGTAGTGCAGGATGATCTGTTGTTCGCTCAGGTGATTCATTGGCCAGACTCCTGCCCTGCTCCGAGGGGCGAGCCGGGGGCCCAGTCTCGTAAAGGTTCAAGCTGCTGCCGGAGCTTCTGTACGGCGCGGAAGACACTGTTCTTGGCGGCGCTGACCTTCAAATTCAATGCCTCGCCGATTGCTTCAATAGACTGGCCTTCCATGTGACGCATGGTAAAAGCCACGCGCTCGGTTGGCGTCAGCAACTCCAGCGCCTGCGCCAACTTCTTTTTCACCTCGGCGCTGAGCAGAAGCCGTTCCGGACCTGGCGACGGGGCCGGCAGTTGCACCTCGTCTTGGTCGGGATCGGGATTGTCGGCAATCTGGTATGTATCTTTCATGTGACTCTTCCTCCTCAGCAGGTCCAGCGCGCAATTGGTCGCAATTCGGTAGACCCACGTGCCAAAATTGGAACGAAGCTCGAACCGATCCAGGCCTTTGTAGGCCCGCAGCAACGTTTCCTGGACGATCTCTTCGGCATCGTGTTGATCTCCAGTCATGCGATAGGCCACGCTAAAGACGAGACGTGAATGGCGCTCGACCAGGAGGCGAAAAGCCTCTCTGTCGCCGGCCAGCACCTGGGCCACCACGGCTGCATCATTTACTTCCATTCGTTTAGGTTAGACCGGATTAGGGCGAAGCGGTTAGGTTGGTACTTATGATTTCTGCCACGTTGCGAGCTGAATTGTGACTGCAGGGTTCAGGGAAATCCCACACGCACTTAGCCGCGCGTGTGGGACACCACGGCCGTGGGTTACGGCTGTTGCGAGAAGAACTGCGCCAGTCCGGTAACGTTGGCAACGAGAGAGCTATAGATGACGTGCAAGCTGCCATTGTGAACCGTGGCCGTGAGAGGAGTCAGCCCGGCGGCAAATTTGTTCCCCGTCAGGCTGGTGAGGTTGAGATCAACGGGCCCGGCGGACCGCAGATCGATCTCATGAACCGAGGCATCGTTGCCTACGTAGTAGACGCGGGGCGTTGAACCGAAGTTTACGCAAGCCAGTGGACTGTGGGCTGCGGCCCTTTGTTTCTGTGGTGTTTCGGCGCTGAGATCGGAGTTGATCCACCGGTCAGCGACAGCATCGTACCTGGCTTGGTGCACTGAGTTGCCCTCGCCAATGTAGTAGATGCGGGGATCGCCCTTGACCGTCATCCCGGCAAGCGAGGTTTGTCCCTGCGCAGGCGGCTGGTCGGAGACCTGGCGGCTGTGCCATCCGTTGTTCCAAGCCAGCTCCCAAACCTGGTTTGCGTCACTGACGAAGTAGACGCGCGGTAGTTGCTTGTCTGTGTCGGATATGGCAAAGCCCGTCAACGAACTCAACGGCTGCGCATCGGGCGTGTCGCGGTCATTTTGCCTGGCCTGATCTGTCACGTCGTTATTGACCCATCCCTTGCCGTCAACGAAGTCGAGTTCCTGGACGTGATTGCCGGTGGAAACAAAATATACCTTCGGCAGGCCGTTGATGGTGAAAGCAACCAGCGGGCTGTGGGCAGCCGCTGCTATAGGACGGCCATCGGTGTCATGAATCTCCTGATCTTTCCACTGGCCGTCGAAACGCAATTCGTGGATCCTGTTATCGGGAGACAGATAGTAGACGCGTTGCTGCCCGTTGCCGATTATCACAGCAGCAATGTTGGTGAGGGCCTGCGCGAACTGGTCGGTTTCACCGGTCAGGTCCTGGGCAGACCAGGGACCGTTTCCCTGAGATTCAAGCAGAAAGATACTGTTCTCATGATCGAGACAATAGAGTTGCAACAGTTCGCCGGCTGACAGGGCTGCAACCGGAGTCGAGAGCGAAGGAACATAGGGAATGTCGCCGATGGTGGCATTGATCGGGAAATAGGACCAAAGCGGCAACGGCGCTGCCGGCTTGTTCGAGGTTACGCCGGGAGTATCAGTTGTCTGATCGAGAACGGCGGTGGATTTGTTGTTTTGCGAATTGGACTTCATGGGGATCTCCTTAAATGTTTTTTTGATCTGGAATAGCCGGCCTTTGTGCCGGCAGAGACTAACCTAGCCGCTCGAGATCCTGTTCAAAAGTAATGAGGGGTAACTTAATTACGGTAATGAGTTGGAGAATATTTAGCAGAGCTGATGCTGCATAGTTTTACCATTTCGGTTCAGTTTCCCGAAATGAAATTGTTTGCGTATCTTGAATGAGTCGCGATTCAAGCACGCCCGCAGGCCGGCTGCAACCGAGGCAAAAAAATGTGATGCCGTTCTGAAACGGTAGTAACAAAATGGGAACCTGGGATACAAAGGATTTATGGAGGAGCTCAGTAAAGCTCCTCCCTTTCAACGATGAAATGTTTAGCTTTTGGAATGTCTAACGAGACCCGGACTATGCCCCGGCTTACGCCGGCTTGGCCGACGCCTACGTGCGTAAGCTGTATGTGGGTGTCCCGGCCAAATTGGTTTTGCCTAAAGCCCGGACCACGGCAGAGAAAGCCTTGCAGTTGGATCCGACACTGGCTGAGCCCCATGCTGCTTTGGGGCTGGTCAAAGCAGGGTATGACTATGATTGGACCGGCGCGGAAGCAGAATTCAAGCGCGCCATCGCGTTGAATTCCGGATCTGCGCTGGCGCACTACTACTATTCTTTTGGCCTGATAGCGCTGGGCCGGGATGAAGAAGCAATTGCAGAGATGAAGAAGGCGGTGTCACTCGACCCGCTCTCGCCGGCCATGAATGCCCATCTGGGCAGCGCTTTTGTGTATGCGCGAAATTACGATCAGGGCATTGAACAGTTTAAGAGAACGCAGGAGTTGGACCCTAATCTGTTCTACGCTCATGGGGGGCTCATGGAGGCCTATGAAGAAAAGTCCATGTATCCCGAAGCGCTTGCCGAGTTTCAGCGCACCGCGGAGTTGAGCGGTTACAACGCCAGATTTCTCAATGATATTAACCGCGCCTATGAAAACTCAGGGGTAACCGGCTACTGGCAGATGCGCCGCCGTTTCATCGAGGAATCCCCCAACCAGGCAAACCTTCCCACAGAAGCTGCCATTGCATACGCCAGAACCGGCGACAAGGAGCGGGCGCTTCAGTCGTTGCAGAAGGCAATGGCACAGCGCGAGTTCAGGCTCATCTTATTGAATGTCGAGCCGGCCTTCGACAGCTTGCACTCCGATCCGCGTTTCCAGGATTTGCTGCGCCGCATGAATTTTCCGGCAGACAAAAGCCAGCTTGTGCAGGGAAAAACAGGGGCCGGAAGCATGATCGTTCCCGCCAATTTCCTGGGAGTTAATTTGATTGCCAACCCCGGTGCAGAAGACGGCGAGGCTTCAACCGGTTATGCGCCTCCCAGCAACATACCGGGTTGGACCAAGACGGCCGGCAATTTTACTGTC
>DATHMF010000114.1 GCA_035487355.1 Terriglobales bacterium
TTCGCTCGAGCCGGGAACCTATCGCCTGACGATTAAAGTGAACGACAACGTCTCCAAGCAAACCATCACGCCTTCAGCCAATTTTGCAGTGGAGTGATTGTGCGTTTCAAAGGCTATTCTGAAGCGAGCATGAATACCGAGGACAATCGTCTGATTAGCGTGCGCTTGTGGTGGAGCATTGCGGCCGTGATCGCCACACTGCTTGGCGTCTTTGGAGGATTCTGGTGGAATCATGAGCGTATGTGGACCCTTAGCGCTCGTGACGGCCGTCCATTGTGCCGCGTGCAGGAAGGCTGGACTGAACAAGAAGTTTCAGTTCATTGTGGGGCACCCTCGGGAAGAGGGACGCAGCCAAAAGTGCCGGGCGGAGGGCCCTTCAGCCTGCAGATGTGTTCAGCGCCTGGCGACGTCTACGGTACCAAGGTAGTGTTTTACGGATGCGATAGAAAAGTGACAACCGTGGAGCAGATGCCGACGGGAGACTTCATCTATCCTTCGGATTGAACGATAAGGAAGCATATCTGGGTTTCACGGGTTCTGCGGCAACGGCTCTGCCTCAGCCACGCCATCCGCGCGCGGATCAGAAGCCCCAAAGTTCATCCTGGTTTTCGCGTTGTGCAGCACCGCCTGACCGCGGCCCATAAGCGACGTATATTCTTTGCGGACCGTCAGCTTGTGTCCTTTATCCCGCAAGGCCTGCAAGACGTCGGGCTTGACCCGCGATTCAATGAAAATGTCGCAGGTGATTTGATTTTCTCTGACCGTGAACCGCGGAGCTTCCAGTGCTCCCTGGATGTTCATTGCATAATCCACCAGATTGGAAACGAATTGAGCATGGGCCAGCGGTTGATTGGGGCCGCCCATGATGCCGAAGCCGATATGCACATCGCCGCGCTCCATAAACGCAGGAATAATTGTGTGGAAGGGGCGCTTGCGCGGTTCGAGCGCGTTCGGATGCTTGCGATCGAGCACAAATAATGCTCCCCGGTTCTGTAAAGCGAATCCCATTCCATTGACCACAACTCCTGAGCCAAAGCCGGAGTAATTGCTCTGAATCAGGGAAGCGATGTTTCCGTCTTTATCTACTACGGACAGGTAAGTGGTGTCGCTGGTCGCTGGATTGCCCGGGCCGGGATTGCAGTTCGCCTTGTTCGGATCAATCAGCGCTGCCCGCTGCGCACTGTATTCCTTGGAGAGCAGGCCTTTGACCGGAACTTTGGCAAAGCGCGGGTCAGCGTTGTAGCGATAGAGGTCGGCATAGGCCAGCTTCATGGCCTCGATTTTTTTGTGCAGTTCAACCGTGCCTTGCGGACCTTCCGCGTCGGGCTGGAAATTGCTCATGATGTTGAGCATCTCGAGCGCGGCCATGCCCTGCACGTTGGGAGGCAGTTCGTAAACCTTCCACCCGCGATAATCAATGGAGATGGGCTCAACCCATTCGGCAGAAAAATCAGCCAGGTCATCCAACTGCATTGTCCCGCCAAACCCTGATGAGGTCTGAACAATGGCCTGGGCAACCGGGCCTTTGTAGAATGCGTCGCGGCCCTGGTCGGCAACCAGTCGCAGGGTTTTGGCCAGGTCGGGATTCGTGAATCTTGCTCCGAGTTCTGGAGCTTTGCCTCCGGGAAGAAAGATCCGGCGTGCTTCTTCCGTCTTTTGCATCTTGGGTTCTTCTTCAACCCAGAAGTCGTGGATGAGCTCCGGCACGGCATACCCGTGTTCGGCATAATAAATTGCCGGTGTGAACAGATCTTTCCAGGGCAGGCGGCCAAAGCGCCGATGGGCCTGGCTCCAGCCTTCCACAGCGCCCGGAACCGTGACGGTATGAATGCCCTCGTGAGGCATGGAGGTGATTCCCTGTTGAGCGAGAAAATCAATGGTTAGCTTCCGTGGCGCCCAGCCGCTGGAATTCAGACCGTATAGCTTGCCCGTCTTGGCGTCCCAATAAATTAGAAACAGGTCGCCACCCATACCGTTCATCATGGGCTCGGTGACCCCCAGGACCGCGTTGGCTGTGATGGCGGCGTCAATGGCAGATCCGCCGCGTGCCAGAGTTTGTGCGCCCGCCTGCGAGGCCAGATAGTGACTGGTTGCGACGATGCCCCGGTCGGTGACCACCATCGAGCGGCCATAAGAACGGTCTTGAGATGAAACCATCGCAGGCACTCCCAGAAGCAGTATCGCGAGTATGAGAATAGAACGAAGCATACGCACCTCAGGCATGATTCAAGTAAAAGGCATGATTATAGCTGTGTTCACTGCGCGAGCGGCGTGCTGCAACAATGTCGGCAAAGGTACTGGCAATAAATTTACAATTTATCCGTTCAATTGCTTGCTTTGGCGGCAACTTAAAACTACAATTTATGCACCTGAATTGTTTCTTTGGAGTGAGTTTCTTATGTCTTTTGACCGTTTTTTATCCCGCTTTTCGGCCATCGCTTTAGGATTGCTCATATTTACGGCACCGGTTTGGGCGCAATCCTCCGCCACGGATAACTCCAAAGCGCAAAGTTCCGATCAAAAGCAAACCAAAACCAAGCAGGATGAAGTTGATCCTCTAAAGCGTCCGCTCACCGAGAAAGAGAAAGCGAGAAACGCTAAGGCTTTCAAACATGAGGTTAGCGAAACCTACAAGAAATGGCTCAACGAAGATGTTCGCTACATCATTACCTCGGAAGAAGAATCGGTCTTCAAGGCGCTCTCTAACGATGAGGAGCGCGACCAGTTTATTGAGCAGTTCTGGCTTCGCCGTGATCCCACACCAGACACTCCCGAGAACGAATTCAAAGAAGAGCACTACCGGCGCATTGCCTACTCGAATGAGCATTTCGCCGCTGGTATCCCCGGATGGAAGACCGACCGTGGTCGCATGTACATCATGTACGGTCCACCTGACGAAATTGAGTCACATCCCTCGGGCGGCACCTATGAGCGTCCTATAGAAGAAGGTGGCGGCACAACGTCTACCTATCCCTTCGAGGACTGGCGCTATCGTTATATAGAGGGCATCGGCCAGGAGGTCATCATCGAGTTTGTGGATGACTGCCAGTGCGGCGCCTATGAGATGACGATGGACCGCTCCAAAAAAGATGCGCTTCTCTATGTGCCCAATGCCGGCCTGACCTTTTCAGAACAGATGGGCCAGACGGACAAAACCAGCCGGTTTACGGGCGGCGGTCTGGAAAGGCTGGGACTCGATCCCGGCCAGGCTAGCGCGCAACAGGGCAAGGAATTTGACCGGCTCGAGCAGTTCTTCAAACTGCAGAGGCCCCCGGCAGTCAAGTTCAAAGATCTGGAAGAAGTCGTAACCCACAAGATCAGCATGAACCTGATGCCATTCGATGTGCGTGCTGATTTCGTGAAGGTCACATCAGATACAGTGCTGGTTCCGGTGACAATTCAGGTGCAGAATAAAGACATCACCTTTGAAAACAAAGATGGGGTCGCGCGCGGTGTAATCAACATTTTCGGACGTGTAACTACCATTACCGACCGCATTGCCCAGACCTTTGAAGATACCGTAGGTGTAGATGTTCCCGGCGAGTTGCTCGACAAAACCCTGCTAAACCACTCGATCTACTGGAAGGCATTGCCCTTGCGTCCCGGGCGCTATCGCATGGATATTGTCGTGAAGGACGTCAAGGGAGACCATGTCGGCAGCTGGAGTAAGGCGATTACGGTCCCCGAGTTCAGCGATGACAAGCTGGCCACTTCTAGTCTCATCATCGCAGACTTGATGGAAAAAGTTCCGTCCAAGAGCGTCGGAGCCGGCAACTTTGTCATCGGTGATACAAAAGTGCGGCCGCGCATGGATGCCTCCGACGGCAAGCCCGCCAGCTTCAAACGCGACCAAAAAATGAATTTCTGGATGCAGGTTTACAACCTGGGAATTGACGAACAAAGCAAGAAATCTTCGGCCACAATCGAATATGATGTGGTCAATACCGCCACCAATAAAGCAGTGGCGCACATGGTCGAGTCCACCGACAAGATGGGCAACGTTGGCGACCAGATTACACTCGAAAAGAGTATGCCGCTGGCTTCGCTGCCACCGGGGACCTATCGTTTGACGATTAAAGTGAACGACAACATTTCCAAGCAGACGATTTCTCCTTCCGCCAGTTTTGCGGTTGAGTAATCGTCTGCTGTGTTGGGCCCAAACGCCGAAATGGAGTTGAAAGCATGCATCACAAGATGAGATTGGTTCCACTTCTGGTGATCGTGTGGAGCATGACGGCTTCCGCTCTTCCTCGTGAGGGAAGCATTGCCGGAACTGTGCGCAACTCAAGCGGTGTCCCGCAAATGGGCGCTACCGTCGAGATATTGGCCGGCGCCGTGCCGGCGATGACGGTATTTACAGACGATCACGGCCGTTATGCTGCGTCTCAGCTTCCACCCGGAAATTACCAGGTCAAAGTTACCGATGCTTCGTTTCTTCCTTCCTTGCGCGAAAATGTAATCTTGCACTCCGGGGCAAAGCTGATCATCAATATCACGCTCAATACGCTGTTTGAGGCTATTGCCACCCTCCCGGTGCGCACCCGCACCAGCCAGGATGATGACGACTGGAAGTGGACGCTGCGCTCAACCGCCAACCGTCCTATCCTGCGCGTGTTTGACGACGGACCGCTCGTGGTGGTTTCCAAATCGGGAAATCAGAATGATCGCGTGCTCAAAGCGCGCGTGGCTTTTGTAGCGGGCGCTTCCAATGACGGCCTGGGCAGCGCCGCGGATGAGGCTACCTCTTTCAGAGTAGAAAAATCCATCTTTTCCAATGGGACCTTGACGTTCAATGGCAATATGGGAAGGGCGGCAAATTGGAACTCTTCACCCACCGTGCTGCATGCCTCCTACAAACATCAAACGGCGGATGGTCACGCTCCCGAGATATCTTTCACGATGAGACGCTTCGGTGTCGTGGATAGCGATGACCAGCAGGCTGCATTACAAGCGCTCGCGCTTACACTTTCCGACAGCATGCAGGTGATGGATTTTGCCGAAATCAGCTATGGCGCGGAGTACCAGACCATCCAGTACCTGGGCAAGAATGCCAGCTTCCGTCCTTTTGGCACCCTGGACGTGCATCTTTCACCCGATATGGTCGTGGAATATCGTTACGCGACTTCCATCCCCAATACGCGTGCGGCCAAGGGCTTTGACACTGCTCCAACGGATCTAAGCGAGTCAGGTCCGCGGATTACGGCAACCAATTTCACATCGCATCTCGAAGACGCCCGTCATCAGGAAATTTCAATTTCGCGCCGTTATGGAAAAAATCGTTTCCAGGTTGCGGCCTATTCCGACCGCATCAATAACACCGCACTTCTGGGTTTGGGAAACGCAGATAGCGCTCTGGGGGATGGCAACATCCTGGCTGATCCTTTCTCACAGACGTTTGCATTTAACGGCGGAAACTTCTCCACCCGCGGATTCCGGGCGGTGGCCCAGCGCCAGTTTTCTTCAGCATTGACAGCTACGCTCGATTATTCCTATGGCGGCGTACTGGCTCTGGAAAACCCGGGTGCGCTCCAATCGGGAGCGCCTCAGAATCCTTTCGATACGATTCGCCGCCATGCTATTGCCGCCAAGCTGACGGGCAAAGTACCTCATTGCAATACCACTTGGATTGCTTCCTATAAGATGACTGACGGCAGGGCTCTCACCCCAGTGGATGCATTCAACGTTTCCGCCGGGCAAACTGATCCTTATCTGAATGTTTTTATTCGTCAACCGCTGCCCAGCCTGAGTTTCCTTCCCGGACAGATGGAAGCCTTGATTGATGTCCGCAACTTGCTGGCCGAGGGTTACGTGCCCGTCATGGGACAAGATGGCCGCACACTGTATCTGGTACAGTCGGCCCGCTCCATACGCGGCGGACTGGCCTTCAGCTTCTAACCTTACCTTTTTTCCACAAAACCTCGAAACAAAAAAGTCGCCGTAGAGCTTGGTTGAATTCTTTATCCCACTTTGTCATCCTGACCGGAGCCGCTCTTCGCGGCGGAGTGGAGGGATCTAGGTTTTTTAACCTTCTCGCCTCCTGCCGACACAGTTGACGGACCATAGCTGCTTTGTATAGTCTGCCTCCTCACACGAAGGCCCGCATTGTCTGAGGAGGAGAATCGTGGCAAAAGAAACGGAACAACCCCATCCAAGAGTTTTTTCACGTCGGACCTTTACCCGCGGTGCCGCCTTGGCTGCTGCCGCTGCTGCTTTGCCTGCGGATTTGCTGCCGCAAACTCAATTGCCTCCAGCAACTTCCCCTGCATCAGAAAAGCCGGCGGATCAGACGCCCAAGCTTTCCGCCGAGAGCCAGGCGGAAGCGGAGGCCAAGATCCAGAACATCCTGCGCAAATACGGCAGCCGCTTGAGCGATGCCGAAAAGACCGACCTCCGCAAATTGGTGCTCTCCGCACAAGAGCCGTTAGAAAAGCTGCGGGCCTTTCCCTTGGAGAACTGGGACGAACCGGCTTTGGTTCTGCGCCCGGTCGTCGAAGGCAACACTGCGAAACCGGCAATTGGTGAAAAGTAAATAACGAGGGCGACATTCGATGCTCAGCGATGACATTCTTTATTTAACCGTGCAAGAGTTAGGTGAACGGATCCGCACGCACAAGATTTCTCCGGTAGAGTTAACCGAGAGTTACCTGGCGCGAAGCGAAAAAGTAGGACCGCGCCTGCACGCCTATGCCACACTCACGCGCGAGCTGGCCATCAAGGAAGCTCGCACCGCCGAGAGCGAAATTGCAGCCGGCAAGTATCGCGGACCTCTGCACGGCATCCCCTACGCCGCCAAAGATCTGCTGGCTGTGCGCGGATATCCCACCACCTGGGGAGCCAAGCCTTACGCCAATCAGCAGTTTGATTACGATGCCACGGTCATACAAAAGCTGAGGCAGGCCGGCGCCGTCTTAATCGGTAAAGCGGCGATGATCGAATTGGCGGGCGGCATGGGATACCGCTTTGCCTCGGCCTCATTCACCGGCGCGGCGCATAATCCCTGGAACGAAGGCTGCTGGACGTGCGGATCATCCAGCGGATCGGCCGCGATTGTCTCTTCCGGCATGGCCGCCTTTGCCATTGGCTCCGAGACCTGGGGATCAATCGTATGTCCTTCGGCGTTTACCGGGATCTCCGGCTTGCGGCCGACCTATGGACGCGTCAGCCGCCACGGCGCCATGGCCTTGGCCTACTCCATGGATAAGCTCGGCCCCATGGCGCGCAGCGCCCAAGATTGCGGCGTGATCCTGGCGGCAATCGCAGGACATGACGCTTCCGATCCCGCATCGCTGCCAGCCGCTTTCGATTTTCAGTTTAACGGAATCACAAATATAGCCCAGAAAACCCTGCGCGTCGGATGGCTCACCAATGCCTGGAAGAGCATTTCCCCCGGAGTGGAAAAGCGAATCCAGGAAGCGCAGGAAGTAGTACGCAAGTTTGCCGGCAGCTTCGCCGAAGCCGCCTTACCTGAGGGGCCCTGGGAGGCCGCGGCAGGATTGATTATTTCCGCCGAGTGCGCCTCTGCTTTCGACAGCCTGATTGAATCAGGCCGCGTGGCCGAACTGGCCGATCCCGAAGGCCGCCTGGGCGGCTACATCAACCAGCAGATTTCAGCGACTGACTTGGTGCGTGCCAACCGCGTCCGCCGCGTATTGCAGCTCAAGATGACGGAGCTTTTCAATCAGTTTGATGTTCTGGCCACGGCCTCGCTGCCCGTCACCGCCAGCAAGCTTGAGGCAAACCTGGATGACGAGTTGAGCTTCCCCGACCCCCTGGGCGGGATTGGAAACTTCTGCGGCCTGCCGGCAATCAGTGTGCCTTGCGGCCTGGCGGAGGATAAGCTCCCGGTCGGATTACAGTTCGTGGGGCCGGCACTGGGCGAACCCGCCGTCTTACAGGCGGCGCGCTCATTTCAGCAGGAGACGAGCTGGCACAAAATGCATCCGGCAATTTAAAAGTAGCGCCGCCCTCTGCGTAACTCTGCGATGAAGCTCTTTGCTCCTGGCCAAAGCTAAAAGCTAAAACTGCCCCTGAGTGTCTAGTAATCAATATGTAATATTAACTGACTCTAAATATTTACCCTTAAATTACTAATTTTGTTGACAATTTTATTACAAAATATCCCTTCCAATCTCATTCCAAATTTCATATTATGGCCTGCGTTTGTATTCACAAAAACATATCCTGAGACGTCGTTTCGGCTACTTTAGGATATTGTTTACAAACACTTAACAATGATCTGGCTTTGGTGATCAACATGCCAGTTAAGTAGTAATCGTCCGTACATCTGTAGAGCAAGTATCGTCCAAAAGTCTAAAAAAGAAGGTTTTAGGAGGGGCATGTTTATGAGGAGTGTGTTCAGCAGGCTATCTTTTCTGACAATCCTGTTTGTCTTTGTTTTGACATCAACCATTTTCAGCTATGGGCAGGGAACTGTCACTGGCTCAATTTCAGGAACATTGCAAGACGCGCAGCACGCCGTGGTTACCGGCGCCAAGGTAACGGCGCTCGATCAGGCCACCAACCAGCAATTCACCACGCAATCGAACTCCACGGGGTACTTTACCTTGCGGCTTTTGCCCATTGGTAGCTACACCGTGACCATTGAGGCCGCTTCTTTTTCTAAGCTGGGGCTCAACAATGTCGTGGTGCGCACCGGCGTCGATACGTCCTTGGGCACCCAGACCTTGACGGCAGGCAGCACCAAGGAAGTGGTTACAGTCGAGGAGGCTACGCCCCTTGTGGAGAGCCAGACCTCGCAGATTACCAATACCTTTGAAGCCAGGAAGACGCAGGACCTGCCGATCGGCAACGGCTTCGACCAGTTGGCCTTGCTTGTGCCCGGCGTAGCCTCCACTGAAGGCGCAGGCTTCGGCAACAGCAACGGCGCCCGCCTTTCCATTAACGGACAGCGCAGCCGCGCCAACAATTTCGAAATTGACGGCCAGCAGAACAACGATAACTCAGTCGCTGGCCCTTCGATTTTTATCGGGAACGCTGATGTAATCGAGGAATATCAGGTCATCACCAACTATGAGGCCCAGTATGGCCGCAACATGGGCGGTGTAGTCAATTACGTCACCAAATCAGGCAGCAACGCCTTCCATGGCACCGCCTTGGAGTATTTCACCGGCAACTTTACCGATTCGCTGGCCAACGAAGAGAAATCGCCATTTCTGGGTTTCTGCACGTCAGGACAGACCCCTGCGGCCAATGGCTGCAATGCGGTCAAGCTGCCGCGCTACGTAGACAACCAGTTTGGCGGAACTCTGGGTGGCCCTATCAAACGCGACAAGCTATGGTTCTTCGGTTCGGGCTACTTTCAGCGGACCCGTACTGGTTCCTCACCCAGCACCTCGACTCTTTTGACTCCAACTCCGAACGGACTTGCACAGTTAAAGACCGCATTCCCCGGAAATAATTCCGTCAACTTGCTTTCAGCCGTCGGGCCGTTAGCTGTCCCGGTTGGCAGTCCGACCTTTACCGGTATTAAGAACCAATTTGTGACGGCGACTCCCGGGCTGAATTGCAACGTTTTGGTTCCTCCGGCAGGTTGCGTTCCAATAGAATTCGGTAACATTACCCGCTCCCTGCCCTCTCTGTATAACGACTACGAGACTACCGGCCGCGTGGACTGGCAGGCCAGCGACAAGGACCGCGTCTTCACCCGCTATCTCTTCCAGCAAACCATCAACACCAATGCAACCGGCGACTTCGCTGCTGGTTATGTCGTGGATGTTCCCGCCCGCAGTCAGCAGATTGCGATTGACTGGACCCACACCTTTACCAGCAACCTTGTGAACCAGGGCCGCTTCAGCTACTCGCGCGCCAACGTTGGTTTTGAGAATGGGACGATCCCGGGTTGCAACCGCCTCAATCCTACTGCCTGCCCCACCCGTATCAATCTCAGGGGTAGCTTCATGACCTTTGGCTTGGCGACCAACCTGCCTCAGGGCCGTCTGGTCAACGTTACCCAGTGGCAAGACAACGTGATTTGGACGCGAGGGCGCCACACCTTCAAGTTTGGCGGAGAATATGACCGGCAGCGCTCTCCCAACGCTTTTCTGCCTACGATCAACGGCTCCTTCACCTATGCAAATGCAGCTACAGTTTCAAGCTTCAGCAATTTTCTCCAGGACCGGTCGACTTTCAGCTTGACCGATGGCCCCTTTAACTTCCCCTTCAAGGAGCAGGATGTCGCCTGGTATGTTCAGGATGACTGGCGGATCAAGGACAACTTGACCATCAACCTGGGTCTCCGCTGGGAGTGGTACCAGCAGGCCATCAACCTGCTGCACGACATTACCACCGCCAAACAGGCATCAAGCACTCCGTTCTGGGATCCCACGCTGCCGGCAAGCCTTACCACCGTGCCTCGTGTTCCCGAGTACTACAACAACTGGGGGCCGAATGTTGGTTTTGCCTGGACCCCGCGTGTCTGGCAGAGTATGTTTGGCCAGGATAAGACCGTGATTCGTGGCGGCTTCCGCATCGCCTATGATCCGGCCTTCTATAACATGTTCTCCAACGTGGCCAGCGCGGCTCCGGTGGTGAACGCCGGCTCGAATATCACGCAACCGGGAGCTCTCGGTACGACCTGCGTTGGCTGTCTGCCGACAACGGGCGGCAACGGTTCGAATGTACGTACCGCCGACCTTGGGCTGATCAAGTCAGGCTTGGGTGTTAACCCCGGTGCACGCTCTTACACCACCGTGGATCCTAACTTACGCAATCCCTACGCTGAGGAGTGGACCTTCGGTATTCAACGTCAGATCGGCGCCCATGTGGCCGCTGAAGTGCGCTATAACGGCACCCACACGGTCAAGCAGTTCCAGTCGGCCGATGCCAATCCGGCTTTGAATCTCCTCATCGCCAATAACTTTCAAGGGTACATTCCCGCGGGCCTGACGCCTTGCACTGATCCAAATCAGGTTGGATATTCCAGTAGCCATACCTCCACAGGTGCTTCTACTGCGGGTGGTGTGCCTACCGGTGGCTTCGCCCATTGCTCCAATGCCAATGTAGTTCAGAGAGGAAATTATGCCTGGTCGAAATACAATGCTCTGCAAAGTGCGCTGCGCATACAGGATTGGCATGGCCTGAGCTCAGAGTTTGCCTATACCTATAGCCACACCATCGACAACTCCTTCGAGGTCTTTTCCAGAACCGGTGTGGGTGGCCTCTCCTTCGGCCCCAATGTCTTCAACGGGAACCAGCCGGAAAAAGCTTCCAGCACCATCTCATTCCCCAATGTGTTTGCTATGAACTGGGTTTACGACCTGCCCTGGTATAAATCGCAAAAGGGGTTGGTGGGACACCTGCTGGGTGGCTGGGAGTATTCGGGCAACTACCGCTTTAGCAGTGGTCAACTGTGGACTCCATCCCAGAACAGGGGTGAAACCGGGTTCGCCTCTCTGGGCGATCCCTCCGCCGATTTCAGCACAGTAACCGATAACTTGCGTCCCATCTTGTCGAATTCTGCTGCCCCTCTCAACACTCTGGGAGTCTTTGCTCATCAGGGAGTTGGTGGACCATTGGTCCTGATCAATCCGGTAGCTCCGAATTGTGGATTCGCGCCGGCTGCAGTGCATGTGGGAGCCAACCCGGCAACCGATCCTTTGGCTTGTGGAACGATTGCAGCCAATACTGTTCGCTGGATCTATAACGACCTGAATGCAGCCACCTTCTTCGGTAACCCATTCCTCGGAGTAGGACGCAACCCAGGTCTGCGTGGTCAAACCGTGAACAACGTTAATATGGGCTTCTACAAGAACACCCAGCTTAGCGAACGCGTGATCGTGCAGCTCAGAATGGATGTCTTTAACGTATTCAACCGGCAGTATCGCGGCGTGCCCGATGGGCTTATTGATGACATCGTTTTTACCTCGCCGTCTACCTTTGGCAATAACTTCGGCAATACCTCCGGTTCCGGTGAGGTCAACGCCTTCCAGAACGGCGTAGCCCGCCGCCGCATTCAGTTTGGACTGCACTTGATCTTCTAACCGCAAACTGAATTGATTGATTTAAGGCCAGCCGCAAGGCTGGCCTTTTTTATTGGTTCTTAACGTTCACAATTTTCCCTCGGCGTTCCTCGACGTCCTCAGCGGTAAGACAAAAGTTTAGAGCCATAACGGGAAATTTCCCGAAATGGCAGATAGAATCTTAACCTCGCCTTTATGTACCAAGCCCGCAGGATCATTTACAATTGTTCTTCATCTTTGTAAGCGAAGGCTGCAAGAAATGGCCGCAAGAACGTTCTAACCGTGCATGAAAGTCACGCATTTTCGTTGGGCTTCAGCCCCTGAGGCCGACATGTCCACTGTATAAACTGTATAAATTGTTTGAGATACCAGCTTTAATGGAGAAGAGCATGGAAGCGAAGATTTGGTTTCGGACGGTCGCAGTTTTTTTTCTATGGTGCGGATTGTTATTTTCCCAGGACAATCCAAATACTGAAAGCGGGCTTAAGCCTTACGGCTCCTTTCATGGTGGCGACATCGACAGCATCAGCCTCACCAGTGGCAATGTCATGCTGCATATTCCGCTGCTTTCCTATCCGCAACGCGGAAGCGATCTCCGGGCCGGCTTCTTTCTCGAACTGAGTTCAAAGGCTAGTTGGCACGTCGAGCGAAACGGCACGAATGCGCAAAACTATACATATCATTGGGTGTGGGGTGGAGCGAAGGGAATTAGTCCCGGCGTAACTTTGGCCATGGACCAAGGGATTAGCGTAAGTCGCACACGCACTGTCACCGATTGGACAGATCACCCGGACTGGGACACAGCCAGCGTCGATTGTTGTACGGCGATCACTGCCGATGGTGGGTCCCATATTCTCGGTGATCGCACCGATGACACGACAGGCATTCAATTTAATCTGAATCCCAGCGGAGATCCCCTGTATGCAGGAGATAGTGGGACTGTCATCGATAGAACCGGAGTTCAATATACTTTAGGGCCTTTCAGTGGCCCAATGGTGAGCCATTATCAAGGTTCCAGCGGGCCCAATCAGTATACGGTGGTCACCTATCTCGAGCGCGCCCTGCCTACCCTTACAGAAGACCGTAACGGGAATAAGATCACGGGAGGTGTGAATGACATTACCGGCACTGGCCTGGGCATAACCGACACGCTTGGGCGTTTTTTCCCTGGACTCGTTAACACTAGCGATACTCACGATTGTGTATCGAATTACCCTACCGGCTCGCAGATCATTAACTTTCCCGGATCGCATGGCGGAATCTCGCCAATCAAGTTTTGTTATTCCAATTTTGGCATCAACACGGGATCAATGCCAGGCGGAGCGCCGGCAAGCACAACGGTGCCAATGCTTGTAACGGTAGTTCTGCCCAACGGAACCAACTGGAACTTTAACTATGACTCCTACGGCAATATCATGTACATCGGTTTGCCGACCGGCGGTGCGATTAGCTATACCTACACCACAATATCGCAGTGTACTCCGTATAACGACTTCACCACTTCCAATCGCGCGGTGGCCTCACGCATAGTAGATGCCAACGACGGCACAGGGCCGCATACCTGGACTTACAACTGGGCTGCCTCGGGCACACAAGGAGGCATGATCAGCACAGTGATCTCTCCTAATGGCGATGACACCGTTCATGTCATCACGCCGATTGCCAATACCTGCTCACTTTATGAAACGGAGACGCAGCACTTCCAAGGTACAGGCGGCGGCCGCCAGCTGTTGAATACGGTGGATACGCAGTATTCACAACCTACTGGCCCCAGTGGAACACAACCGGCTGGCCACGGCGCCAACGTTGTTCCTACAGTTATCACCACTACGATGGCCAACGGCAAAGTAACCCAGGTACAAAAGGATTATGCATCCGACTCCCCGGGCTTTATCTATGGCAATGTCACCGAAGAGCGCGACTATGATTACGGCCAAGGCTCTCCTGGGCCATTGCTGCGCAAATCGCGTACCAGCCTGCTTTGGCAGAACAATCCGGCCTACTACAACCTGGGCATGCTCGACCTGCCCGCTTCAACCTTAGTGCAGGATGGAGGCGGCAACCAGGTAGCCTATACGACTTACAACTACGACCAGACTGGCCTTGCTGCGTCGGGAATCACAACCCAACACGACGCGAGCCCGCCCACAGGCAGTTCACGGGGCAATCTGACTTCTGTGAGCCACTGGCTGAATACCACCAATGGATGGATTACGAGCACAACTTCTTACTTTGACACCGGCACGGTGTATCAATCCACCGATCCCAGGGGTTATACCACTACGTTCTCGCACGACCCCGCCTTTGCCGGGGCTTATGTCACACAGACGCAGATGCCCGACACGGCAAGCAGCGGCGCGCACCACATCACGCAGGCGTGGTATGACTTCAATACCGGACTGAAATCCAGCGCTACTGACGAAAACAACCAAACCACCGCTTACAGTTACGACAATATGTGGCGGTTGACCAGCGTCATCGGCCCGCCTGATCCCAACAACGGCAACCAGCAGGCACAAACGGCGTATGGCTATAACGATACACCTTACACTCCAGGCTCTAACACTCCTTACGTGTATCAGCAAGACAAGATTGATGCCAACAACCAAACGACGTCCTGGATACAGTATGACGGGTTGGGCAGAGTCATCCGCACGGCCAAGTTCAATGGCGAAACTGATGTCAATGGAAACCCCGATCAGAATCATTGGGTTGATGACGTGGATACCTGCTATGACGGCGCGGGCCGAAAGCAGTATCAGACTTATCCCTATCAGGGACCGGGCTGGCTGCCAGCTACCTATCACTGTCCGCCGCAACAATCCACGCCCTATGACACTTTCAGCTATGACGCGCTGGGGCGGCTGCTTGCAACCACGAAGTTCGATGGCGGCCAGGAGACAACTGGCTACTCCAATTTTCCGTTGGTAATAACGAACGATGAAGCCTCGCGACGCCGGCGGCAAAGCCAGACCGATGCCCTTGGGCGTTTGATCAAAATCTGGGAGCCGGATCCGGCCACACCACTCAGTTTCATCAACGAGACCGACTATCAATACGATCCGCTGGGCAATCTTACTCGTGTAGACCAGATGGGCAATGACCCCAGCTCCGCCAATTGGCGCAGCCGCACCTTCCAGTACGACTCGCTCTCGCGTCTGACACATGCTAACAATCCGGAGTCGGGAACCATCAATTATGCCTATGACAACAACAGCAACCTGATCTCCAAAATTTCGCCCGCACCCAATCAGACATTGGGGGCTACGGTAACAACTGCTTTCAACTATGACGAGCTGAACCGAGTGGCAGGCAAATCCTACTCCTCCGGCGGCGGGGTGGTCTACCTCTATGACCTGAGTACCCTTTGGGGAATCCCGATTCAAAATGGCATTGGCAGATTGAGCGCAGAGTACAACTATGCGGCAACTGGAAACGGAGACTCAGTCGGTTTCCTAAACAGCTATGACGCGATGGGCCGGAACGTCTACCAATTTCAATTCAACCAGCGCGTTCCCGCGCAGGTCAACAAAGAATTTCATTACGCCTACAACCTGGATGGTTCACTGAAGTCTATCACCTATCCCAGCGGACGCGTGGTGAACTACGGCTACAACGTCGGGCAGAGGCCGATTTCCGCTGTGGATTCCAACAACATCAACTTCGCTGCCAACGCGCACTACACCGCATGGGGAGCCC
>DATHMF010000115.1 GCA_035487355.1 Terriglobales bacterium
GGCTACGTCTTCCTCAGAAAACGAGGTCACCCATGGCTAGCGAACCTGTTCCCGGCATTCCTTCACGCCGCCGCAGCTTTGCCGGCCCCATAGTTCTGATTTCGCTCGGCGTGATCTTTCTTCTGGGGAACATGCATGTAATCACCTGGCCCAGCCTGGCAATTTGGTTTGCCCACTACTGGCCGCTGCTGCTGATCCTTTGGGGTGTCATCAAAGTGATCGAGTACCAAATGGCTCGCCGCCAGGGATACCAGTCTTCCGGCATAGGGGTTGGAGGAGTGTTCCTGGTCATCTTTATCGTTGTCTCCGGCCTCGTGGCTACCGAAGTTGTAAGGGTAGATTGGACGGGGCTTCATAAGAAGCTGGATGATTTAGGTGTCGAGATCCCTGTCGGCAACAAATACGAGTATTCCAACCAGGTTGATCAGGCCGTCGCCTCGCATGGGGTTTTCACTTTGGCCCTGCAACGCGGTTCGATCACGGTATTGCCTTCGACCGATGAGAAGGTGCATGTATCGGTGAAGAAGACGATCAGAGCTTCTTCCCAGGAAGAAGCTGACCGTATTGATCAGGCCACCCAGCCCGAGATCAAGACCGACGAGATTTCCACACCGAAGATACCCAATCTGCCTGATGTGCCTGGTCTCTCTTCAGCCGAAAAAGACAAAATTCGCGCAGAAATAGACCATGCCCGCGCCGAAGTGGATCGGGCAAAGTCACAAATAGACCGCGCTCGCGCCGAGGCCGAGCATGCGCGTCAAGAGATCATCCGCGTGAACATTGGGTCTTCTTCCAACAACTCTGCTGAAGACAACATCGAATTGCACGTTCCGCCGACACTCACGCTGGAATTGAGCACCCAGCGCGGCGATATTGAAGTGCGCAGCCGGCAGGCAGACGTGAAGCTTATTGCCAATCATGGCGACGTTACTGTAGATGACCTGACCGGCAACGCCACCATTACCATGCATGGCGGAATGCAGGGAGGGAACTTGAACGTGCGCAACGTCAAAGGCAACGTTACGGTTGAGGGCCACGCCGACGACAGCAACTTCTCCAATATCAGCGGTCTGGTATCTATGAACGGCGATTATGTGGGAGAGACCATTGTGCAGAACGTGGAGCAGGGGTTCCGCTTCAACTCCTCCCGCACCGATCTCGAGACCGGAAAAATTCAAGGTGAGCTGCGCTTTGATGGAGACAGCCTGCGTGCCAGCAATATAAGCGGCGGCTTCAAGGTGACCACCCGCTCCAAGGACATCCACCTGGAAGACGTCGTGGGCGACGTTGAGGTCAACAACAAGAATTCTGAAGTACAACTGCGTACCAGCAAGCCGCCTGCCGGGAATATCCTGATTACCAATAAGGACGGAGGGATCGAGGTCGCTTTCCCCAGCCAGAGTGCCTTTCAGGTAGATGCTACGGTTCGCGGCGGCCAGATTCACTCCGACTTCGAGCAGGTCAAAATCCAGAACCCCTCTGAAGACAATGCCACTGCCAGCGGCGCCGTCGGCGCGGGCGGCAAGAAGATCCAGCTTTCCACCGAACATTCTGATATAGAGATCCGCAAAAGCGATGAGAAGAGTTCGGAAAACAAAGATCAGAAATCCGACAAGAAAGATCAAAAATCCGACAAGTCAGACGAGTAGCGCCGGCGTCTCGCTTTGATCGCAATTCCAATTACCAAATTACCCGATTATTCAATCCCTCAATTCTGGGCATGGCCCCATTGTGATATCAAACTCTTCATTCCTGAGAAACCCGGATTATCATTGTCCCTGGAAGTGTATCCAGCATCCCAGGATGCGAGGGCATTGCTCTATTTTGATCTTTGAAAATTGATTCTATGAAGCGGATTTGTGAATATCCTCACAAGCGCAAAGTAAATTTCACGCCCCACTGATCGTTTACTAATTTAATAACAACAGACACTTGCTGCTTATACTTTTTATCCCATTCTATCTAGTTGATTTGTAATGGCTTGCTACTTAAGCCGACAAGCCAGCAAGTGGTGAGGGGTAAAGCCAAAATTATAAGATGGCAAGATTACTAAAAGATTACTAGCGGCAAAGACCGTTCCTGACAATGCCTACTCCGACGTGAAGTAATCCACCGGCACCGGATTTTCAAAGAGGGAGTAGTCGCGGGTGACCACGATAATGCCGCTTTCGGTCACAAAGTAATTCTGCCGGTCGCTTTCCGGGTCGTAACCGATCACAGTGCCCTCCGGGATGTGCACATCGCGGTCAATAATCGCTTTGCGGATGCGGCAATGGCGGCCGATATTGACGTGCGAAAAAACGATGCTCGCGTCAACCTCAGCGTAAGAGTTGACCCGCACATCCGGCGAGAGCAGGCTGTTCTTTACGCTGCCTCCGGAGACGATGCATCCCATGCAGACGATGGAATCCACGGCCTCGCCCCGGCGTCCGGGTTCGGCGAAGACAAATTTGGCCGGCGGATACTGGCGCTGGTGCGTGCGGATGGGCCACTCCTTGTCATACAAGTTGAAAACCGGTGAGACCGAGACCACATCCATGTTGGCCTCGTAATAAGCCTCCAGGGTGCCCACGTCGCGCCAATAGAGCGCCTCTTTCTTGTTCTCATCCACGAAGTTGAACGAATACACCCGGTACTCATCCACAATGCGCGGCAGAATGTCATGTCCAAAGTCATGCGAAGAGTTCGGATCCTCGGCGTCTTTTAGCAGGATGGGCAACAGAACATCTGTATTGAACAGATAAACCCCCATCGAGCCGGAAACCATGCGCGGATTGTAAGGCGAACGGATATCGGTGCTCTGCGGCTTTTCCTGAAAGCCGACAATGCGGCCTTCGCGGTCAATTTCTACCACGCCGAAGCGCGAAGTTTCGCTGGGGTCAACCAGAATGGTGGCCAGGGTAACGTCGGCGCCGGCATCCACGTGTTGCCGCATCATCAACTCGTAATTCATCTTGTAGATATGATCGCCGCTCAGCACCAGCACGCGCCGGGGCTGCTCGCTGCCGATGGAGTAGATGTTCTGATACACGGCGTCCGCCGTGCCCAGGTACCAGTTGTCGCTCACCCGCTTCATGGGCGGTAGAATCTCGATGAACTCGCCCAGGTGGCGCGAGACCAGATTGCTCCATCCTTCGCGAATGTGGCGGTTCAACGAGAGTGCCTTGTATTGCGTGAGGATATGGACCTTGCGCAGGTCTGAATTAATGCAGTTGGAGAGGGTAACATCGATAATGCGGTAGATGCCGCCAAAGGTAACTGCAGGTTTAGCGCGGTCGCGCGTCAGCGGGTATAAGCGCTCCCCCGCGCCTCCAGCTAGCAGAACTCCCAGCGTGTCTTTCATGTTTGGTTGTACTCGACTGCTTGATCTGCCAGAAAAGGATGGTACCAGACAACAGGCCCATTGCCCACCGTCTGGCCCGGCGCATTACCTAAGCGTAACACGTTGCCAGCGCGCGGAGCGATAGGGGCCAATTTCTTCTATTCGTCTTTCTTCTATTCTTCCAGCCGGATGCGCAACGATTTCAGGAACTTCATGTCCTGAGCGGTGATCTGGAACTCAGGCTCGTGCGCATTCAAGGAAGCCGTGACCATGGCAGGATTGCTGCTCTCTTCGCCCTGCTGGGTGAACCCGACAGTAGCTTCCAGGACCAGGAATATGTCATACCCTGCGGCCTTGATATCGGCAATCGCTTTTGCAATCGGCTCGGACTCTGAGAGCGACTGGTTGATGGCCTCTCCCAGGTGCTTAATTCGTTTTTTGAGGTTTTCGTCCAAGTTTTCAATCCCCCCAGGAACTCCCGTTTGCTCTAGCTCTGAAGACGCAACTATAACATTGCCGGTAATAGGGCGGCTTTGAGGGTCCGTATTTTTGGAGCGTTTCCGGGACTTCCAAAATTTGCGGAAAAATCCGGTGAAACGCCTCCATCCAAAGGGAAACATTGACTTCTCCTCCATTGGATGCTTGCTTGGGCATTAAAGTTTAATGGAAATCTGTGTTGCCAACTGTAAAAATTAGCCAGGTCAGTTTAAACGAAGGTGTGTGACCTCCCGGGTGCTCTCAATCCCCAATTCAACAGATTCATGACAAAGCCTTCAAAAGGCCCCTCCGCGTCCTCTGCGGTTTAGTTCCATCGCCGGCTGCTAAAATGCCAACAGTGGCTGAGGTTTCCAATAGTCGTAAATTCGCTGCTGCCAGCCGGGTCGCCGGACGGTATGCCGGCCGAAGTCGCACGATTTCAGCCGCACGGAATGCCATTTCCACAGTTTTGCGATCCCTTGGCCGAGTTGCCCACCGGCTGTGGCACGAGGTGATGGGATCTGTCTTCTTGGTTTTCTCTCTCGTGGGAGGCCTGTCGGCATATCGTGAGTATCGTAAATACTCATCGCAGATGCCGCATCCAAGCGCGTCACATTTGATCGCGGCTGGAGTATTTTCTCTGGTATTTCTTTATTTCGGCATCAGCTCCTTCTGGCGTGCTTATTTCGGCGCCCGCGCACGAGAAAACTCGAGAGGAAAGAAGTAACCCAATGGCCGGGCCCACGAAACCCGCCAACACATCCACTTCCGGACTACCTACTCAAACCTCTTCCGGCATTGAAGTGCAGCCCGTATACACCCCGGCCGATCTGGAAAAGCAGCAGCACGATCAGGAGTTGCAGGTAGGCTATCCCGGTCAGCTTCCTTTTACGCGCGGCATACAGCCCACGATGTACCGCGGACGCCTCTGGACCATGCGCCAGTACGCCGGCATGGGCGACGCTGAGGAATCGAATAAGCGTTACAAATATCTGCTGGCCCACGGGACCACGGGTCTCTCAGTCGCCTTCGACCTGCCCACGCAGATCGGGATGGATTCCGACCATCCCATGGCCCTGGGCGAAGTCGGCAAAGTCGGCGTGGCCATTGATTCCATCGAAGACATGCAGCGGCTTTTTGCCGGCATTGATCTGGAGAAAATTTCCACTTCAATGACCATCAATGCCACTGCTTCCATCTTGCTGGCGCTCTACATCGCCGTGGCCAAACGCAACGGCAGCGACCTGCGCAAGCTGAGCGGGACTGTGCAGAATGACATTCTGAAGGAATACATTGCGCGCGGGACGTACATCTATCCCCCGCGGCAGGCGATGCGCATCATTACCGATCTGTTTGCCTATGCCAACCGCAATGTGCCGGAGTGGAATACCATCTCCATTTCCGGCTACCACATGCGTGAGGCGGGATGCACCGCCGTTCAGGAAGTCGCCTTTACCTTGGCCAACGGCCTGACCTATGTGCAAGCTGCGATTCATGCCGGCTTGAACGTAGATGAATTCGCTCCCCGCCTTTCTTTCTTCTTCAACTGCCATAACAATTTTTTGGAAGAAATTGCCAAGTTCCGCGCCGCGCGGCGTATGTGGGCCCGCCTGATGCAGGAACGCGTTGCAGCAAAAAATCCGCGTTCTCTCATGCTGCGCTTTCATACCCAGACGGCAGGCTCGACCCTGCAGGCCCAGCAGCCTGAGATCAACATCGCGCGCACGGCGCTGCAGGCGCTGGCGGCGGTCCTGGGGGGCTCGCAATCGCTGCACACCAATGGCTTTGACGAAGCGCTGGCTTTGCCTACAGAAGAGGCGGCACGCATCGCGCTGCGCACCCAACAGATCATCGCCTACGAATCGGGGGCGCCCCAGACTGTTGATCCCCTGGCCGGTTCGTACTACATCGAGTCTCTGACCGATGAGATCGAAAAACGCGCCCAGGTTTACCTGGATAAAATTGACGCTCTCGGCGGCATGCTGAAAGCCATTGAGATCGGCTATGTTCAACAGGAAATCCAAAATGCCGCTTATGCTTTTCAGCAAGCGGTGGATTCCCACCAGGCCGTCATCGTGGGCGTGAATCAATTCCAGATCGAAGAGGAAAAGGGCCCGCCCATACAGCGCGTGGATGAGGCTCTTGAACGCAAACAGGTGGAGCGTGTACGCGCATTGCGTGCGCGCCGCGATGCGGCTGCATGGAAGACCGCGCTCCAGCACATAGAAGACGCCGCCCGCTCAGGCGACAACCTGATGCCTCATATTATTCATGCCGTGGAAAACTACGCTACCGTCGGCGAAATTTCCGACACCCTGCGCCGAGTTTTTGGGGAGCACCAGGAGACAGTGGTGATTTAGTCAGAACTGCTTGAGGTCGCAGAGCTACGGAGTTTTCTGTGCCTCGTACTGACATGCTTCGCGGCAATCGAGGCAGTAGTAGTTCCCATCGATACAGAGGCGGACATTAAGGTCATTTTGACAGATGGAGCAATAACGTTCGCACTTGCAATCTTCTTCTTTTGCACCGCACAGCAGACAGACAAAGTAATCGGCCATGACCAAGAATGTACCGCGTTTTTCTCTGGATTGAAATAGGGCCGCGATTCCGTAGGGAAACCTCGTTCATTTGCAAAAAGTCCGCTTAAAAGCCTGGATTGCTCTCAAACCCCGGCGCTTGCAACATGCGGCTTGGAACTGTTAACTTGAAAGGTTCGGCACCCAATTCTGCTCCAATCTGCCGGAGAAGGAACTGACTTGTCCCAGACTTTTGAGGCCACTACCACTGTGCTGCGTAAAACCGCGCTCAATGCTGTCCATCGCCAGATGGGAGCAAAAATGGTGGACTTCGGCGGCTGGGATATGCCTATCGAATATTGCAACTCGCCCCTCGGCCCGGGGGGGCTGATGAAAGAGCACCTGGCTGTGCGCACTGGCGTGGGCGTCTTCGACGTCAGCCACATGGGCGATATCCGCGTTACCGGCCCCGAAGCGCTGGCTGCGGTACAACACATTTCCATGAACGACGCCTCGCACCTTACCATTGGCCAGGCCCACTATTCGGCGCTGCTCTACCCCCAGGGCACATTTGTGGATGACGTGATTGTTCATCGCCTGGGCGGGAACGTGTACCTGCTGGTGATCAATGCCGGCACGCGCGAAAAAGATTACAACTGGGTCCGCGAAAACATAAGGGAATTCAACTGCACAGCGGAAGATATTGGCGACCTTTACACCCAGATCGCGATTCAGGGCCCCAGGGCGGCTGACCTTCTCCGCAAACTGACCGATGTAGATTTGGCCTCTATCAAGAACTATTGGTTTACGCACGGGACGGTTTGCGGCTTGAAGAACACTCTCATCGCTCGCACCGGCTACACCGGGGAAGACGGCTTTGAAATCTACGTTCCTTCGGATGAAAAGACGAGTGCCGAGGTCTGGAACAAAGTTCTGGAGGCGGGAAGGGAATTCAATATCCTCCCCTGCGGATTAGGCGCGCGCAACACTCTGCGCCTGGAGGCCAAGATGGCGCTCTATGGGCACGAGATATCCGACACCATCACCGTGCTCGAGGCCGGCCTGGAGCGCTACTGCAAATTTGACAAAAGCGATTTCATCGGCAAAGCCGCGCTGGAAAAACAAAAAGCCGAAGGCATTAAGCGCGTGCTGGTAGGCTTGGAATCCGTTGAGCGCGGCATCCCGCGCGATGGCTATAAAGTTCTGGACGGCTCTGGGATTGAAATTGGCTACGTCACCAGCGGATCCTACGCGCCGTTTTTGAAGAAAAATATTGCCTTGGCCTATGTGCCGCCAAAGTTTTCTGAAATTGGTTCTACGGTGAACGTTGAAATCCGGGGACAGAGCGTGAAGTGCCAGGTGGTGCCAACGCCGTTTTATAAGAAACCAAGAAAGCAGTCATGAGGTGCCGTTAGAAGCCAGGAATAATCGGGCTTTAGCCTTGAGGTTCGAATCGAAAAGCTCAAAAATATTTATCAAACCAGTTTTATATTTAGAGGACATTCATGGCATATCCCAATGAGTTGAAGTACACCCGCGAGCACGAGTGGGTAAAAGTTGAAGGCAAAACCGCCACCGTGGGCATTACCAACTATGCCCAGGACCAACTTGGCGACATCGTTTTTGTCGAGCTTCCTAAAGTGGGAACCGAGGTCACCAAGGGTAAAAGCTTTGGCACGGTGGAATCGGTGAAGTCGGTCTCGGAGATCTTTGCCCCGGTTTCCGGCAAAGTTGTTGCCGTGAACGAAGCCCTGGCCACTGCCCCGGAAAAGATCGACACTGACGCTCACGGTTCGTGGATGGTCCGCATAGAAATGAAGGACCCAGCGGAACTTAACGGATTGCTTTCCGCCGCCGATTACGAAAAATTTATCACCGAAGAACAAGGACACTAATTTGATTGAGTGATTGAGTCATCGGGTCATTGAGTGATTGTCTTGCTCGTCGTTTCAATGGCGCAATGATTCAATGATTCAATGACCCAATTCATTCATGCGTTATCTTCCTAAATCTCCAGCAGACCGCGAGCAGATGCTGCGCGAAATCGGCGCAGCGTCGATTGACGAACTTTTTTCTCACATTCCCGATGAATACCGGCTGAACCGCGACCTGAAAGTCACGCGGCAGTTGGCGGAATCGGAAATTGTAGATTACTTCCAGCAGCGCGCTTCCGAGTGCGCCGCTGGATATGCCAACTTCCTGGGAGCTGGGGCCTACAATCACTATCGCCCCGTGGTAGTTGATTCGCTCGTCTCGCGCGGCGAGTTTTTTACGGCTTACACACCCTATCAAGCTGAGATCGCGCAGGGAACGCTGCAGGCCATCTTTGAATTTCAGAGCATGATCTGCGAGCTCACCGGCATGGAAGTCGCTAATGCCTCCATGTACGACGGCTCAACGGCGGTTCCCGAGGCTGTGATGATGGCCATACGTATCACCGGACGTTCCGGCGCGGTGGTTGCGCGCAGCTTGCACCCGGAGTACCGTGGCGTGCTCAGCACTTACTCCAAGTATCAAGGAATCCCCGTGGCCACGATTCCTTTTCTGGCCAATGGCCGTGTGGATCTTGACGCTCTCGATCAGGCCATCAGCGATCAGACCGCGTGCGTTGTCATCCAGTCGCCGAATTTTTTCGGGACCATTGAAGACGTTACGGCTGTAGCTGATGTGGCCCATAAAAAGGGTACGTTGCTGATTGTCTCCATTGCAGAGGCGATTTCTTTGGGGATTGTGAAGCCGCCTTCCGAGGCCGACATTGTTGCCATGGAAGCACAATCGTTTGGCGTGCCTCTGGGATTCGGCGGGCCCTATGCCGGTGTAATCGCGACTCGCGAAAAATTCGTCCGCCAGATGCCCGGGCGCCTGGTCGGTCAGACCGTAGATCAGCAAGGCCATCGCGGCTTTGTGCTTACGCTGGCCACGCGTGAGCAGCACATCAAACGCGAGAAGGCGACCTCTAACATCTGCACGAACCAGGCCTTGATTGCAACCATGGCTACTATCTTTATGACCATCTACGGACGCGAAGGATTTAAAGAGCTGGCCCAGCACAATCTCGCCAAGGCGCACTATGCTTCACAACAATTCGGAAAGAAAGCCAAGGTACTGTTTGAGGGCGCACCACGGTTTAATGAGTTTGTGGTGCAAACAGCGGAAGATCCTCACATCATCAATAACAAGCTGCTGGCAAAAAATATTATTGGGGGGTTCCCGTTGCAGAAGTTCTATCCTGAACTCGGCAATGCAGCCCTTTGGTGTTGCACCGAAATGATCACGCGCGAGCAGATTGAGTCTGCCGCCCAGGCGGTAGCCCAATGAGCGCCAAAGAAATGAAGAAAGTAAGGCCGCATCCCAGCCAGAATGAAGGATTGATCTTTGAAAAATCCTCGCCCGGCAAGAAAGGTTACAAACTTCCTCCTCTGGATGTGCCGCCGGTAGACGCCGCCAAACTTCTTGGAACCAGTGAGCGCCAGGACTTGGGCAACATGCCCGAGGTCAGCGAATTTGAGATTATCCGCCACTTTACCCGGCTTTCCACCTGGAACTACGCCATTGATCTGGGGATGTATCCGCTGGGCTCCTGCACCATGAAGTACAACGCGCGCGTGAATGAAGCTGTGGCCCGCATCCCTGGGCTGGCCAACGCGCATCCCTACCAGCCGGAGAAGATGTCGCAAGGCGCCCTGCGCATTCTCAGACTGCTCGCCGATTACCTTCTGGAAATTACCGGCATGGAAGCGATCACGCTGCAGCCTGCGGCCGGAGCGCACGGCGAGATGACCGGCATCCTGCTCATTCGCGCTTATCTGGAATCCAAGGGGAACCCGCGCAAAAAAATTCTGATTCCCGATTCGGCACATGGTACTAACCCTGCTACCGCAGCCATCTGCGGTTATACCGTCGAGAACCTCAAATCAAATTCCGCCGGCATGGTTGACGTGAGCGCTCTGGCCGCGCAGATGAACGAAGATGTAGCCGGCATCATGCTCACCAATCCCAACACGCTGGGCATCTTCGAAGAAGAAATTCACAAGATTGCCGACATCCTGCACGAAAAGGGCGGTCTGCTCTACATGGATGGCGCCAACATGAACGCCCTCGTGGGCAAGACCCGCCCCGGCGATTTTGGCGTGGATGTGATGCATCTTAACCTGCACAAGACTTTTTCTACACCGCACGGCGGCGGCGGACCGGGCTCAGGCCCTGTGGCCTGCAAGAATCATCTGGAACCCTTCTTGCCGATTCCAGTCGTTGTGACCAAGCCGGACGGCAGTCTGGGTTTTAACTATGATCGTCCAAAGGCCATCGGTCGTGTGCGCATGTTCTACGGTAACTTCGGAATGCATGTGCGAGCGTTGGCCTACATCATGGCCAATGGCTACGATGGCCTGCGCCTGACGACGGAAGACGCTGTTCTCAACGCCAACTACATTCGCAAAAAATTGGAAGATGTCTACGAAGTTCCGTACAAAACCCCTTCCATGCACGAGGTCATCCTGAGCCACCATCGCCAGGCTCGGCAGGGGGTCAAGACAGGAGACATCGCCAAGCGGCTCATTGACTACGGCTTTCACCCCTACACAACAGCGTTTCCGCTCATCGTTGCCGATCACGGCGCCATGATGATCGAGCCCACGGAGAGCGAATCCAAGGAAGAGATGGATTTGTTCATTGAAGCCATGCGTGCCATCGCGGAGGAAGCACAAACCGAGCCCGACACAATTCTGAAAGCGCCGCACACGACCCGCGTCTCGCGCTTGGATGAGGTCACCGCAGCCCGCAAACCGGTTCTGTGCTGGAAGCCGGAAAAAGTTTAACCACAAAGGACACGAAGGTTAACCACAAAGAGCACAAAGGAAAGCGAGACAATTCATATGCGATTTCAATCAGCCCTGTGCTCATGGGCATCTGGACGACTGCCAGTAGATATCAATACCGAAACCAACAGATCTTGCTGATTCTTTGTGTCCTTCGTGGTTAACCTTCGTGTCCTTTGTGGTTAAATCCTTCTATGTCGGTTTACGAAGATCGCAAGCAAGAACTTGAAAAATACGAATTCATGATGGGTGTGACTCGCGGCCGCCTGGCCGTCACCATGGACGCCCTCACCGACGCCCTAGTCCTCGTCGGCCAGCACGGAGTCTACTGCCAGAGCGCCCGTCAGCCCGGTAAGCCCGCCATGGACGTGCAGATTATTCTTAAGTGCCTGAACGACTCAAAGGAACTAATTCGCTCGGTGATGGAAGAGCTTGAAAAAAACAAATCCGCCACGGATGAACACAGATAAACACGGGATTTGTTCTAATTCGCTAATAAGCATCCGTGTTGATCCGTGCAAATCCGTGGCGAAAAACTACGCCGTAACGTACTTTCCCGCTTCCAGCACGCGATCAGCGATCTTCTGCCGCAGAGCAATCGTATTCACCGGCTCATATTTAAGCAGCCGGCGCAAAATCGCAAGCTGGGTACGCAGCATGTCGCCTTCAGCCACTGCAGCAATGACTTTCCTGGAAGCAGCTTCAATTTTTTCCATTGCTTCCATGATGTAAACCTGCGTCATGGCAATGGCCAATTGTGCGGCAGCCTCGCCCTTGTGCGCAACGAGTTTCTGCGTACGCAGCAGGGCAGACTCCATGGCGAAAACTTCGATCAGGATGTCTGCCATTGCACCCATGATCTCCTGCTGATCGGGCAGCGCCATCATGTATTTTTGTGAGGCTGAGCCGGCAACGAACAAAGCTGTCTTCTTGGCATTCGACACGATGGTGCGTTCGGCGGCCAGCGCCCCCTCCAGCGGCTCAGCAAGACTCGGTCCAGCCAAGACTTCATCCATCAGCTTCTTGATCGCCGACATCAACGGAAGCTTGCCCGAAACTGCCTGCTTCAGCAGCCAGCCGGTGGTGATCATACGGTTGATTTCGTTGGTGCCTTCGAAGATGCGGTTAACGCGCGAGTCGCGATAGGCGCGCTCTGCCGGGTACTCCTCTACGAAGCCATAACCACCGTAGATTTGTACGGTCTCATCCACGGCGCGGTCCAGCAGCTCCGAGCCCCAGACTTTGGCGATGGAGCATTCGACGGCATGTTCTTCGATGCCTTTACGGATTTCGCGCGAAGCTTCAGGGCTGTTCTTGTCAATGTTGGCGAGGGCAGCATCGATCATGCCCACGGTGCGATACACCAGGGCCTCGCCGGTGTAGATGCCGATGGCGATGTCAGCAATCTTTTCTTTAATCAGGCCAAATTCGGCGATGCTCTTGCCGAAGGCTTTGCGCTGCTTGGCATAGCCAATGGCGTTCTGCAACGCGGTGCGCGTGCCGCCTACGCAGCCCGCCCCCAGCTTGAAGCGGCCAATATTGAGGATGTTGAAGGCAATGACGTGTCCTTTACCAATCTCGCCCAGCAGGTTTTCTACGGGGACTTTGCAGTCGTTCAGGATCAACGGACAAGTGGAAGATCCACGAATACCCAGCTTTTTTTCTTCCGCGCCGGAAGAGAAGCCCGGGAAGGTCCGCTCCACGATGAACGCGGTAAATTTCTCACCATCAATCTTGGCGAAGACGATGAACACATCGGCAAAACCGCCGTTGGTGATCCACATCTTCTCGCCGTTGAGGATGTAGTGCTTGCCGTCAGGCGAGAGCACCGCCTTGGTGCGGGCATTGAGCGCATCGGAGCCCGAGGTTGATTCTGATAGAGCGTAAGCGCCAATCCACTCGGCGGTGGTCAGCTTGGGCAGATATTTTTTCTTCTGCTCTTCGGTCCCGAAGTAGACGATAGGCAGGGTGCCGATGCCTACGTGTGCGCCAAAGCTGACGCTGAAGCTGCCCGACTTGGCAATGCGATCGGCAATGATGGCGGAAGAGACTTTATCCATGTCAGCCCCGCCATATTGTTCGGGGACATCCACCGTGGCAATGCCAATCTCGCTGGCCTTGCGCAGCAGTTCGCGCGTGACCGCCCACTCCTTGTGCTCGATCTTCTCGTTATTCGCAACAATTTCTTTGATCGCGAACTCTTCCGTGGTCTGCGCTATCTGCTGGTGCTCATCGCTGAAGTCTTCCGGTGTAAAGATGTCTTCCGGGCTGCGGTCTTCCAGCAGCCAGCTTCCGCCGCCGATTTTTGTCTTGGGAACTGCTGTAGCTGTTGCCATAAAACCTCTTTTCACCACAGAGGCACAGAGACACAGAGAAAAGCGATTCGTAATTTCATGTTCAACAACCAATCTTTCTGTGCATAGCTCAATCTTGTGTCACGTTAAAATTGAAACGAATTGTTCTTCTCTGTGCCTCTGTGTCTCTGTGGTTCAAATTAATTTAGATTCTCGAAAATCCCTGCTGCGCCCATGCCGCCGCCGATGCACATGGTCACCATGCCATAACGTCCATTACGCCGCTTCAGTTCGCGGATAATCGTCGCCGTCACCTTCGCCCCCGTGCACCCCAAAGGATGTCCCAGTGCAATGGCTCCGCCATTGGGGTTGATCCGCGCCGGGTCGAGCCCAGCTTCTTTGATCACGCTCAGCGCCTGCACAGCAAAGGCCTCATTCAGCTCGATCACGTCGATATCGCTTAGCTTCAATCCTGCCAGCTTCAGCGCCTTGGGAATGGCGAAGACCGGGCCTAGTCCCATCTCTTCGGGCTTATATCCGGCCGTGGCAAAGGAAACAAAGCGTGCCAGCGGCTTGATACCCAAAGCCTGCGCACGTTCGGCACTCATGACGACTGCTGCTGCCGCGCCATCAGACATCTGCGAAGAATTTCCCGCCGTGGTGATGCCGTTGACATGGAATGCCGGTTTAAGTGCTGCTAGAGCATCAAGAGTCGTATCAGCGCGTGGGCCTTCATCCATTTTGAATTGGATGTCAATGCGCTTTGGCTTACTGCCATTAGGAGTGGTAAAGCTTACCGGCACGGGCACGATTTCTTCGTCAAACTTGCCGGCTGCGATCGCCGCCAGTGCTTTCTTGTGGCTGTTCAGTGAGAATTCGTCTGCTTCCTGACGGCTGATACCAAAGCGCTTGGCAAGACGTTCCGCCGTGAGCCCCATGGAAAGATAAGCATCAGGATAGTTCGCCACCAGCCAAGGATTGGCGCTGATTTTGTTCCCACCCATCGGAACCATGGACATGGATTCAGTCCCACCAGCCACAACAACTTCAGCTCCGCCTCCACGTATGCGTTCCGCACCCAGCGCAATCGCCTGCAGGCCGGAGGAGCAAAAGCGGTTGATGGTCATGGCCGAGACCTCGACAGGCAATCCTGCAATTAACGAGGCAGTGCGGGCGACGTTCATCCCCTGCTCGGCCTCGGGCATGGCGCAGCCCAGGATCACGTCTTCAATCTCATTGCGATCCAGTTGCGGCACCCGGTCGAGGGCGCCCTTGATGGCAACGGCTGCAAAATCGTCGGGACGCGTTGCCCGTAAAGTTCCTTTGAGTGCTTTGCCGACCGGCGTGCGGACGGCGCTGACAATAACAGCTTCTCGCATATAGTTACCTCTACTATCTACTGATGAGCGTCAGTATGGCGATGACTCCAAAAATAACCCAGGAAAAATGCTTTCCCCGCGTGGCCCCGAGCGATAGCACTGCACAAGCCACAAAGATACAACCAATAATCGTTCGTGCGCTTACAAAAGAGCTTGTACCCAAACTCATGTTAAGCAGCAAGGCTGCCATTCCCCACATCAGCACTGTAGTGAGATGCCAGGCGAACCATACCGAGCGCCGCATCATCCGGGAGCTGCCGGCTAATTTGGGTAACTCCAGGCCCAGCAGTCGCCGGATAATTAAGCGCTCACCCAGGGCCGAATGCACCGCCCCCAGCAGAAACGTCAATATCGCCGCGACGAAGAGCAAGATGTTCATTTGCCTGTTCCCAGGGCCAACCGCAGGCTTATCCAAGCTCTAGCAAATTACCCGATTACCCAATTACTCAATTCCTCAATGTCTTTCCCGTCTTCAGCGTGAACTGAATCCGCTCCTGCGTCTTGCGCTCGCCGCAGAGCGACTTGAAGCCTTCACGCTCCAGGTCGAGCAGATACTGCTCGCTCACCGGAGTCCCCGGCGATACGCTGCCGCCGCACAGCACCTCTGCGACTTTGTTGCCAATCTTTACCTCATGATCGCTGATGTATTCGCCCTGGCGCATCAGGTAAACCCCGAGTTTAAGTGTAGCCAGAATATTTTCACCCGGAGCAGGAACATCCGTGCGCGGAACCGGCGCCTTGTAGCCGCTGCGTACCAGTTCCAGCGCCCGTGCTTTGGCGTCAGTCAGTACGCGTTCGCGGTTCATAGAGATCTCATCGCCGCTGGAAATAAATCCGTAGCCACGCGCTTCTTCAGCAGAGGTAGAAACCTTGCCCATGGCAATGGTTTCAAAGGCGCGTTTCATGGCTTCCATGGTCTCCACCGATTCGCCCCGCCCATCGGGTCGGATAGATCTCGCCGCATCCACCGCACGCAGCGTCATCTCTTTGCATCCGCCACCGCCCGGCAGCAAGCCGACGCCGACTTCCACCAAGCCCATATACAGTTCGGCATGTGGCTGGCGCAGCGCCCCGTGCAGTCCCACTTCGCAGCCGCCTCCTAGAGTCATTCCAAAGGACGCAACTACTACCGGTTTAGGAGAGAACTTAATAGCCTGAGTCATACCTTGGAAGCTGCGGATCATGAGGTCAATATCATCCCACTCGCCCTCTTGGACCGCCATGAGCAGCAGCATGATATTGGCGCCTACGGAGAAGTGCTGCGCGTCATTGGTGATGACAAATGCGTCGAAGTTGTCGCCGGGCCCGGGCCCCGAACCCGGTTTCAAAGTCTGCGTGACAAGCTGAACAATATCGCCGCCCAGGGCATTCATCTTCGAATGAAACTCAATACAGCCCACACCATCGCCTAGATCTATCAGTGAAGCACCTGCATTCTTCTTCACCACGGCATTTGGTTTTTTCTTAGCAACCTCGACCGACCACACACCCTCGGAGACTTCTACCGGCTTGTAGTCGCCGGTTTTAAGATCGAAGTAAGCGCGCCCCGAAGCTGCCTCAGGCGCATCTACATACCAGGATTTCTTGCCGCTGCTTAAAAGCTTCTCCACATTGGCCGAGACCGGGCGTCCTTCTTTCTTCATGCGAGCCACGGTTTGCTCTACGCCGGCCGCGTCCCACAGTTCGAACGGACCAAGCTCCCAGTTGAAGCCCAGCTTCATCGAGCGGTCAATTTCTACGATGGAATCGCAAATCTCGCCGACGCGGTTGGCAGCGTAGGTCCAAAGGTCGGGCAGCGTAGCCCACATGAATTGCGCTACTTTGTCTTTGGCCGGGTCGCCGCCTAGCAACATGCGCAGCCGCTCGGCGGTGGATTCGACGTTCTTGGCCATATCCAGCGCCGCGAACTTCGGCTTCTGGCGCTCGCGATACTCCAGCGTTTTCCAATCGAGTCCCAGTCGCTGCTCGCCTTCGGCGGTTTTCTTCTTCTTATAGAAGCCGCCGCCGGTCTTGTCGCCCAGCATCTTGCGCTCGAGCATTTGGTTGAAGAACGGGGGCAGCTTGAGTTCTGAGCGCTCGTCTTTGATGTTGGTGGTCATGTTGCTGACCACGTGACCGAGGATGTCGAGTCCGACCAGATCAATGGTGCGGAACGTCGCCGACTTGGGCCAGCCCACCGAGGCTCCCGTCAAAGAATCGATTTCTTCGATGCTGAGGTCCATCTCCTGCATGACGCGTATAACGTTGAGCACCGAAAAGGTGCCGATGCGGTTGCCGATAAAATTCGGCGTGTCCTTGGCATAGACCACTCCCTTGCCCAGGCGCACATCGCAGAAGTGAGCAATCGCCTCCATAGAGGCTCGATCAGCCTCGGGCGTTGGGATCAGCTCCAGCAGCCGCATATACCGTGGCGGATTAAAAAAGTGTGTGCCAAACCAGTTGTGCCGCAGGTCTTCCGAGAAGCCTTCGGCAATCTTGCCGACTGGCAAGCCGCTGGTGTTGGTGGTGATGATCGTCCCCGGACGCCGCACCGCTTCCACCTTCTTGAGCAGCTCACGCTTGATATCGAGACGCTCGACCACGGCTTCGATGATCCAATCCACCTCGGCCAGCAGTTTGATGTCGTCCTCAAAATTGCCGATGGTGACCAGCCGCACCAGTGAGGGATCAAAAAAGGCCGCCGGTTTCGATTTTTTCGCTGCCTCGAGTCCTGCGGCCGCAATCGAGTTGCGTTTCGTGCGGTCGTTGCTGCCGGCCGCATCGGGAGGAACTATATCCAGCAGATAACAGGGAACACCGGCGTTCGCCATGTGGGCGGCAATGCGCGCGCCCATCGTACCTGCGCCCAGAACCGCGACTTTATGAATCCGTTTGTGCATACGTGCTCGCCAGAAGAGATTTATGTTTTTCGGTTGAGACTGCCAAATCTGGAACTACCGGACAACACCACATTTGACGGCGCCAAAAGCTCGCCGTCATGCCGCGGCGAAATCTTAACAGGTTTGAATAAACTCTTACTAACAGGGTTGAATAAATTAACGATGAAGACTACTGGATGCACCGCTGCTTTCAACGGCGCAAGGGTTTGATCGCCGCGAATCCCGCCGCGTGATGCCTTAGAGCGGACTTGCATGATGAAAGAAGGCGCAGGCTGAATAAAGTGGGGTGAGGATGGCTCCAGCCTGCACCCGTTATGATGAGCTTAATCATACTGAATGAACACTCATTCAGTCAAGTTTATACATTTTTGCCTTCCTTTGTGTTTCCTTTCGTCTGCCTTTGTGCCCTTTGTGGTTAAGCTCCTGTCTCTATGGCGAAATCAGCCTTGCCAATCCAAACGCCGCTGCTGCCGCCACACTACCGATGATCACCGTCTCCAGAGCGCTGCGGAGGGCATGTGCGCCAGTAAAGCGTCCCTTGATGTAGCCGAAGGCTGCCAGCGCCACCAGCGTAACTCCTACGGAAAAGGGCAGTGCGGTATGGGTATCGCGGATAAACATATATGGCGCCAGCGGAATCAATCCTCCCACGATATACGAACCCGCGATGGTTACCGCGCTTTGCAGCGCACGTTTGGGTTCTGGTTTCTCCAGACCCAATTCGAAGCGCATCATGAAATCAACCCATGCCTCGGGATGCTGCTTTAATGCTTCCACCAGCGTTGCGCTTTCTTCGGGCTTAACCCCGTAGGCCTCAAAAATTTCGGTAATCTCATCGGCTTCGACCGTGGGCTTCTCTCTGACCTCGGTCTGTTCGCGAATTCGTTCACTGGTATAGTGTTCGGCGTCGCTGCGTGCCGCCAGATATCCGCCCAATCCCATGGCGATGGAGCCAGCGGCAATTTCCGCGAGGCCGGCCACCACCACCAAACCGCTGGCCGCAACTGCGCCGGTCAATCCCGCGGCCAGCGCAAAGGGTACAGTCAATCCATCGGACATCCCAATCACAACGTCGCGGACCTTTTCTCCGCCGGTAAAGTGGCGCTCAACATGATGCGGCGTTTCCATGACCTGCTCCTGTGCTGGCATACCATGCTCCCGTAGGAGCCTTGGTTATAACAGCGCCCTCAGCGGGTTGCAACTGCTGGAGAATGAGGATGTCTGGCACTGTTGGGTAATATGGGATTCCGTTTACGATGACGGACGAAGCGAGACATTTTTACAAGCGCATTCGTTAAGTGTTTTCCCGAAATGGGATATCTTCAGTTAGGGCGGCGTCAGATGGCTCAACTTCAGTTGCGGCGGTCTCATCTTCCTGCAACGGAGTGGCCTGATGAAAAATTACGCGCCATGAGCCGTTGCGCTCAATCCAGATTGAACTCCGGTGGCTGCGATTGAAGTATTGTTGCCCCTTATAGCGGCGCTCTACCGTGACGATGTAGGTGAGGATCACGCATGTTGGGTCAATGGGCAGCAGCCGGAAGCACTCGAGCCAGTAATCCAGCAGATGCACAAATTTGAGTCTATCGAGCACCTGGGCCTTCGAAAAAAAAAGGCCACTACCGCTGATTTCACGGAAGCCCTGGGCCAGCGCAGCTTCAACGGCAACGAAATCGCGGCGCTTCTGAGCAGCGAAAATGCTCCGTTCTTTGGCGATGAGCTTTTCTTCCAGCTCTTTGAGTTCTTCGCTGGTCATAATATTGAGTCTCTGGTGATGGGGGTGCCCTGGTGAAAGATCATGCGCCATGAGCCGGCCTGCTCAATCCAGGTTGAGCTCCGGTAAGCCCGAGTGACCTCTTCCTTCCCCTGGAGGCGGCGCCGTACGGTGGCAATATAGGTGACGATCATGCAGCTTGCGCTGACCCGCAGCAGTCTGAATTGTTCGAGCGAGTAGTCAGTGATCGCCGCCGGATCTTTGAGGGCATTCATGATTTCCGCTTTCGAATAGGATTTCCCGCCTTTGCCGATCTCATAGAATCCATCGGCCAGCGCGGTAGCGACAGCAGAAGGGTCGCGCCGCTTCAGGGCGGCGAGAATGCTTCTCTCGTTGGCGATAAGTTTCTCTTCAAGTTCTTTGCTGATCATGTTGTTCTGTGCCTGTTTTGAATCCCTAATGCAGAGACGGGCCTGCTGCGCCTCAATTTTACAAAGGAATGGCGGCCAATTCTGTCACAGTACCTTCGACATGGTGATGCCGTGACACTCCACGCCGTCTTTTAAAGGACGCGAGGTTCGAACTGCTTCTGTGCCGGTTTGGATATACCCCAGCTTGCGATAAAACGGCGGCAAATCCGGTCGCAAGCTGAGGACAACAATATCCACGTATTTACAGCCGTGCTTACGGCAATAATCTTCGGCGGCCTCGACCATCACGCGTCCCAGGCCCGTGCCCTGCCGCGAAGGATCAACCGACAACATGCCGAAATATCCGCGCTCGCCGCGCAACTCCGTATAGACCGCCGCGACAATGCGGCGCGCGCCCTTGACAGCGGCCCCCGCTTTTGCAACGCCGTCCGCAATTTCTTCGGCAATAATTTCCGCAACCAGGAACTCGCCCTTGCGCATCATCTCCGCCATGCGCTCCTCATCGGTGCCCGTGCCGTCGAGAAAGGTCTCAATGGCGAAGGCGGCATTAACCACCGGGATCATGGCAGGCATATCGGCAGCGGTTGCTGCACGGATGCGAACAGGAGAAATCGAATCTTTAATAGCAGCAATCATTCGAGCACTCTATCCTCTTAACTATATATTGTGACGGGTATCGCCTAAAGCCAGGCGCAGGGTATGATTTTCAAAGCGTTCACGACCCTCCTAAGATGCTTTGCCGCACACAATGACTCGACGACCCGACGATCCAATGACCCGATTCTTCTCTGTGCCTCTGTGGTGAATAAGATCCTCTGCACCCCACCGCTTCTTCCGTTTGCAGTAAACTGTAACTTTGCCTGACGAACATCCATCTTCTGTTCCTGAATCTTTACCGGGTGACGCCTTTCCGGGCACACAGGTTGAAGGCACGCAGCGCTCTATCGACACCGCGCTTGCCGAAGGTGCATTACAAGGGATGGCCAGCCAGCAAGCCATTGCTCCCGAGATTCCTTCCACCACGATCCAGATGCCGCGCATGTTGCAGGCGGTGCGTCATCGCGACTTCTTCTTGTTCTGGGTGGGGAACTTTCTCTCCAACGTAGGCACCTGGATGCAGAATGTAGCGCAAGGCTGGCTGGTGTTGGACCTTGCCGACCAGATGAAGCAGCACGAAGTCCTCGGACGCTTTCAGACCAACGGCGCCTTCTGGCTGGGGCTGGTGGGCTTTGCCACCTCCGCTCCCATGCTGGTCTTCGCGCTGATTGGCGGCGTCATTGCGGACCGTGTCAACCGGCGCAATATGATGCTGCGCACGCAAACCGCCATGATGGTCTGTGCTTTCATCATGGCAATTCTGGCCTTTACCCACGAGATTAATATTCCTGAGATCATCCTGCTGGCTTTTGCTAACGGCCTCGCCGCATCGCTGAACTCGCCCAGCCAACAGGCGCTGGTGCCGCGGCTGGTCCCGAAAGAAGATCTGGCCAACGCGATTGCGCTCAACTCCGCCCAGTTCAACCTTTCACGTCTCATCGGGCCCACCATCGGTGGCCTGGTGATGGCTTGGTTGGGCGTGCCGGCAAATTTTCTGCTCAACGGCATCAGCTTTCTGGCGGTGATTTTTGTTTTAACCAAGATCCACTACCCCGATCCGCAGACCAGCGACAACAGCGCCAGTCTCTGGCAGAACCTTGCCGATGGCTTTCGCTACGTTTTCTTGCGCAAGGAGATGTCCGCCCTGCTCAGCCTGGTTGCCATTGCTAGTATTTTCGGGGTTCCGTTCATCACTTTCATTCCATTTTTCGCGCGCGACATTCTCCATGCCGGCGAACGCGGGCTGGGGTTTCTGATGGCCTTCTCCGGTGTCGGCGCGTTCCTGGGGTCCATCACTATCGCCTGGCTGGGACGTGCCAATCTACGTGGAAGCTTCGTGGTCCGTGCAGCCACACTTTTCTTCGTGGCCGTCATTGGTTTCACATTGTCCAGAAAATTTTTCTTGTCCGGCGTGCTGTTGATCTTCGCAGGCTACGCGATGATTCTGATGGTGGCCACGGTGAACACTCTCTTGCAGCATCTTTCATCGGAGGCCATGCGTGGACGCGTGATGAGCTTTTACGCTACTGCCTTTCTCGGTCTTGCTCCTGTAGGCAGCCTCATTGCGGGCTCGCTCGCTGGAGTGATCACCGCGCCTTATGCCATTGCGGCCATGTGTTCGCTTGCACTGGTGGCTACGTGGGTGCTTTACTTTACGCGTCCTGAATTGCGAAGCGTGAGCACTTTTACGAAGTAGTGCTCTGCCTAGGCCGCTGCGGCAATGCGCCGCACGAGGTCATCCTGTTCGGTCTTGCTCTCGGCGCCGATGGTAAATGCATCCAGCACGTCGAGCGATAGAGCATACTTCAGAGCTTCATCCTGACGCTCTCGCAGGGCGCCCTGCCCGAGGATCTTCATTCCGATCACTCCCTTGCCGGCGACTTTCATCTCGCGCAGCACGCCTACAACGGTCTGAGGGTCGGCGTCCATGTGCGCTCCAATCGGATTGATGCGCGCCAGATCAACTTCCACCCAGGGCGATTTAGCTGCCGCCCGCAACGCCTCGATGCTGTGACACGAACACCCGTGCGCGCGGATTGTCCCCTTCTGCTTGGCTTCCGAGAGAACATCCATGACGCCCCGATATCGCTCGGTCCAATCTCCTTCGGTCAGGCAGTGCATCAGGCACACGTCAATGTAGTCGGTGCCCAGTTCTCGGCGGAAGCGCACCAGGTCAGCGCGCGCCCCGGCCGCGTCGCGTGCCCAGGTTTTGGTGAGGACAGTAACTTTGTCGCGAGGCACATGCTTCAGCGCCTCGGCCACATGCGGATGGCTGCCGTAGGCATCGGCTGAATCGAAGAACCGCAGTCCCTGGTCATAGCCATGGAGAAGAAGCTTAGAGAGTCCGTCAATGCCCAGCGCGGTCTGATTGGAATGGTGACCGAACCCGACTGTACCGGTTCCCATGGCAAGTCTGCTGGTCTTAATGCCGGTCTTCCCCAGCACCACGGTGTCAGAGGCGTTGAACTTGCCGGGCAAACTGGCTGCTGCAATGGCATCCAGTACGCCTTTCGATGCCAACCATGCAGCCCCCAGGCCTTGGGCCGCGCGTACTATGAATTCCCTGCGTTTCATTGGTCCTCCTCATGACAGAAGGTCTATGCATTTTAGACGCCGCAAACAGCGGACCGGTAGGGCAAGACCTGACAAGTATAAGCCAAGGAACTGACCGCTGCACGGTCTCCCGAGGCTGCGGAAAAACTCATTGTGCCACGAGACAAGTATCAGGGCCCGACTTTAGTCGGGCCGCTAAGCGCTGAAAATGAACAACTCCACTCTGCCGAAGGGCATGCGCGAAGCGCTAGAAAAGTACCGAAGATTTAAAAAATCATTTTCTGCGGAAAAGCCGTCAAAAACAGCGGCTGGCACCAATCTGGTACCAAAACATTGACTCCTTGGATGCTGCGGGGCCATCATTGTGCCAGACGTGTGTCTTACGTCCAGCATTCAAGAATGCATGAGGGCGCAGTAGCCTTGTTTTTGGCTGCGAAGCCCTTAAAATGAGGCTCTTTGAAAATTCGTTGCTTGCTTGGATTCACTTTTCGCGGGTTACAGGCGCGAGTCCAAGGGACTGACTAGCCGTTCGACTAACCACTTTCCTCACTACCCAGCTAGTAGGGTATTTATGTCCTCTATGTCCTTTATTTATAATGAGTTAAGGCCGTATTTGACTAGCTAGCAAGTGCGAAGGGGTGCTAACAAAAGCAGCTCCAGGCTCTCAGCTCTAATGATCTGAGAACTGGGAACTGCAGTTTTACTTCTGCGTTACCGTCAGCCTATGCTGGCCCACAATGGCGAGGTCTATTTTAGACGTGAGTTTAAATGTGGAATCGAGGCCTACGTTGGGGTATTTGGGTTTCACAAATTTATCAACGAAAATTTCCAGGAGCATGCGTGGAATCTGCGTATCATCCAGTGCCACCGAATCCACGCTGACCTTTCCTTCGCCGCCGCTGCCGCTGGCATGTGCCACCACGCGGACTTCATGCACGCCGCTAAATATGCTCAGCAAAGGATTGCTGCTGGAGCGGCCAGCCTTCAGTTCATCGAAATCAACCTTGGCCGAGCCGTTGATGATGTCCGGCTCGAGCCCGAACTTTGTGCTCTTTACTCCTGTGGGCAGTTTGACCAGTCCTTCGGCAAAGTAGGAATTGATTTCTTCTTCGGTAAGGACTGTGGGTGTCTGGTCGGGGTTCTGCTTCATTCCGTTTTGCTGGATATGTTTCAGCTTTGCGGCCATTCTGTCGGCAGCGGCGCGCGTATTGCCGCCGCTCGCGGGTGAGGGCTTGACCGAGGATTGCGCAAATGCCGTCGAGGTCAGCAGGATTACGATCAAAATGATATGAAGAGAAATATTCCGGGGATAAACGGGCATGGGTTTATTGTATCGCGGCGCGGGTTTGTGTCTGGGTTCGCACTGTTCCTGCAACCTCGGGCGAAGCAAAGCCGTTCCAGGCGCCGCCGAATGACAGGTCAACCTTGGCTTTTCCGCTGGCCGGTGGCTCCATCTCGGGCTGGGGCAATCCCAGGGTCTCGATGAATGCGCTTAGCCTCTCCACATCAACATCTCCTTTGATCTCGAAGTGGTAATTACTGCGGCTGAAGATCGCGCTGGCGGTCGCCGGTGCTGCCCCACCCAGGGAGACGTGGAAGGGAGTGACAGCCAATTGCGGCTCCGCCAACACGGGCGGTCCTTTTTTTGCAGGACGCAGCCCGCCGGCATCTTCCGAAAGCGGACGCTCATAATTGATGGCGATCACGTCTGTACTGGCTGGAGGCTGCAACAGCTCTGAGCCTAATTTGATGTTGGAAACAATGACCGTCCAAGTCTCCATTCCGTGATCAACCATGCCGCTCGGGCCCCGCGGCGTTGGAGAACTGAAGAAGGTGCCGTCAATGAAGCCTGAAGCGTCAAGCTCACGCGCCATGCCTTTTTTCATGTGCCGCGCCAGTGCTGCTACGGTCGAGAGTGGAAACTTAAAGGCCCGCAAAGAAACATCAGAGAGCAGCAACCTTTCCGCGTTTGGCGTGGTATTCAATGTCAGCCCGCCTACAAGGTTTATGGCTCCTCCATCCTTGGGCAGGGTGCAATCAAACCGCAACGGAGAGTTGGCCGCAACCACGATTGCACGATAGCTGGCATTGCAATTGATATTGAAGTCAAAGGAATCGTCGCTGGCAAGGTCGTAACGGCGGAAATCGTCAACGGAAACCGCACCCGAGAGGTCAAATGCCGCAGGCGATCCCGCGAGTTTAGCTGTGACGGTTACCGCCCCGCGCCAGCCGCGATCACGTCCGTAAATAAGGTGCGTGAGCTGGCCGAGTTGGGCTCTCTCCCACGTCGCCTCCATCTGGAAGGGGGTGGCGCGCAGGTCGGGAGCCCGCTGAAAGCTTCCGCTCACTTTGAGCGTGCCTGTGTCGCCCAAATTGGCATCCGACCGGATAGGGCGTGCCGCCAGGCGCATGTTCCACAGATCTTCGGAAGCCAGCCACAAAGAAAAGTCAGCCTCGGTCAGGGCGAATGCTTTTTTCTCCTGCCCGATTTTGAAGTTAATGCGCCCGCTGTCGGCTTCAATGTAGGGGAAGCGCGGCCGCGCTTCTGCATGGGTGGTGCCCGTGGGAGCGCTGGGAATCTGCGCAGCCCGGGTCAGCAGCGATTCCACGTTCCAACGCCCCTGGCTGTTACGGACCAGGTTCAAGCTGGGTTCTTTCAGGCTTAACCGGGCGATTTCAATGCGTGCTCCCAGCAGAGACCGCAGCCGCAAGTTTGCCGTGACACTATCGGAGCGCAGCAGCGGCTCGGAGCTGAATGCAGGGTCATCTTCAATCGTGAAGTTTTCCAGGTTAAATCCCGGGCGGGGAAGAAGATGAAAATCAATGTTTTGAGCGCTTACGCGGCGGCCCAGGGAAGCGGTAATCGAAGCCTCCAGGCGTTTTTTCAGCCGATCAAGGCGGATGGGAATGAAAGCCGCAATCGCAAAGATTACAGCAATCCAAATGATCCACTTGCGCCGGCGGCGCGGACGCGCGCGCTTCTCCTCAATACGGATAGCTTGGCTGCTGGCGCTCATAACAGCGCGCTCCATTAGTGCACCATGTTCAGCGTACGGCTCCAGCGTGTTTTATCGAAAAAGTGAAGAATCGTGTACCCGATATTGGCGAGCCGCTCACCGAAACTGCTTGGCTCGTAGGTGCTCTTATCAGCCTTAAACGACCAGTAAATAAACATGGGACGTCCTATCAGGTTTGCCTGGGGTACAAATCCCCAATAACGACTGTCAAGGCTGTTATCGCGATTGTCACCCATGGCGAAATAACTGTCCGGAGGCACGACTAGTTCTCCATTCTGAACGTACGAAGTCATAGCTTGGCTCCACTTCTCGGTTGCACCGTACATCTCGGACGCAGGCACGGAAGGGAAGTTGTCACGATAATCGCTGTAGGTGCCATTGCGGACGACGAAAGGCTCGATCTGCAGTTCGCCGTTCACGTAGAGTTTGCCATTGACTAGCCGTATCCGATCGCCGGGTACGCCGCGCACGCGCTTGACCAGGTACAAACCTGCCTGTGCAGGAGCGATGAACACAATGATGTCGCCGCGCTTAATTTTGCCATAGGGCAGCAGAGGACCTACCCACTGCGTCTTGGGCGCAAGGCTCACTCGGTCCACAAAGAGGTGATCGCCTACTAGAAGCGTATTCATCATGGATTCCGAGGGAATTTCAAAGGCCTGCAGGATAAAAGTAATGATGAACAGGCCTGAAACCAGCACGGCAGCCATCGAGCCAATGAACTCCATCGTCGTTTCGTGGTGCTTTTCGGGTTTTTCGGCGGAGTTTTTTCCATTCCCCGAAGCAGCTTTTGCTTTATTTTTATTTTTTCCCAAGGTATCTCTCACTGAACCAGTCGCATAACCCGGTTCCAACGCACGTATTCCCACAGGTGGCGGACTGTAAATATCAGACCTGCCAGTTTACCATCAGCCGCTTGTGCTTCTTCTGTTCCTACCGGACTCGCGGCAAAAGAGAAGTAAACCAGCCAGGGCCGTCCCTCAATGTTTTCCCGTGGGACGAAGCCCCAAAAGCGGCTATCTTCGCTGTCGTCGCGGTTATCGCCCAGCACAAAGTAAGAACCGGGCGGGACAACCAACTCGTCCCCCCGGACAAAGTTGGGCAATTGCGTCGTCCAGCTTCCATTGGTGTGCTCGTACAGGGAATCGGAAGGGAAGCTACCACGGCCCCCTGTCTGATAAATGGTATAACCCTCATGCAGCAGCTTGCCATTCACCCAGACGTTCTTGTTTTCCATGCGCACTCGATCGCCGGGCAACCCGATGACGCGCTTCACATAGTGAAGCGAAGGATTGATGGGGTATTTGAAGACGATAATATCGCCGTGCCAGATGGGCGAATATGGCAGCACATTGTTCCAGATGCCGCCCTCGCCGAAGCGGACCTTATCCACCATGACGTAATCGCCCACCAGCAGCGTATTTTCCATGGAACCTGAGGGAATCTGGAAAGCCTGTATCAAAAACGTGACCACAAAGAGCGCAATCACTACCACAACCAATAGCGATTGCAGCAGCCCCAGCCAGCTTTCCTGCTGCTTGCGTGGCCGGGTGGAGTGCTGTGGATCTGGAGCCGGGGTGGCGCCTTCTGCGATGTCCGGCTGGAAGCGGTCAGCCCCGTGCAGAAATTCAGGCTGTGCGGCCGGCTGGTTTTGCGGCTCGCTGGTCTCGGTAGAAGAATTTGACGGAGAAGAAGGATCGCTCATTCGCTTTCTCCGGCAGCAGATCGCTGCTTCTCAAGATGCTCGAGCGCCTGGCGGGCAGCACGCTGCTCCGCGCTCTTCTTACTGTGGCCCTCGGCGCGGGCGACTAAATGCGGGTTTTCGTCGCTGCCGCGCAAATGCAGTCTCACCTCTGCCGTAAAGATTTTTTTGTGGTCCGGGCCGGTCTCTTTCGCAATCACGTACACCGGTTGCGGCTGTCCCATGGATTGCACCGACTCTTGCAGCGCCGATTTGTAGTCCGTAAGCGGCAGATTTTCTCCCGCTTGCTGCATCTTGCCGAGCTCCGGGTTGACGATCTCCTTAAAGATAAACTGGCGGGCGAGTTCCAGTCCGCCATCCAGGTAAAGCGCGGCGATGACCGCCTCCAGCGCATCCACCAGCAGGGCCGACTTGTTGCGTCCGCCACTTTTTTCCTCTCCGCGCCCCAGCCGTAGATAATCTCCCAGGTTAATCTGCTTGGCCACGCGCACCAGGTGCCGTGCGCTGACCAGGTGTGCCCGCATTTTGGAAAGTTCACCTTCATGCTTCCCGGGAAAACGCGTAAACAGCGCCTCGCTGGTCACAAACCCCAGCACCGCATCTCCCAGAAATTCCATGATTTCATTATCGCCTGTGGCAAAGGTCATTTTCTCGCCAGTGCTCTCCCCCGGCGCCGAGGCGTCTGTGGCTTCGTGTGCATGCGAGCTGTGCGTGAGCGCTTGCTCCAGCAGCCCCGCGTGTTGGAAGCGATGTCCCAGCGCGGCTTCCAGGGTCGAAGTATCAGGGATGGTCATGGGCGCAAATAACAAATTCAAGAGATTGCCTATGGAATCAGTGCGCTGTTTTTGTATCAGCCAATAGCTTAAGCCTTGTCTGCTCCTGCGTTGCTAATTTCAGCACGTCAGCGTCGCTGGCAGAAAGCCCCACCGCTCGATTGGCAGCAGTGAGAGCGTCAGCATATTTCTTTTGATGGTCCATGGCAATCGCCAGCCGCAGCCACACCGAAGGCTCAGGGTTTGTGGTATTCAGTTCGGTGGCTTTACGCAGAAAGTCTTCGGCTGCCTTGTCATTCTTGCTGGTCAATTCCACCGTACCCTGGGCGCCATAGGCCATGGATTTGATGGTATTCAACTGGTCGGCCGTGAACTGCGCCGGCTTGAAAGCGCCCGAATCAATCAACTGGATGGCACGGCCGGCGTCTTTCACAACTTCATCATGACGCTGTTGCAGGTTCGGGTCTGTTTCTGTGCTGCGCTCAGCCAGGACACTGGAAACCATGATGAGCGCAAAAACGGAATCGGGATCGAGGGCAAGCACTTTGTGTCCCATCTCCAGGGTTTTATCTGCGTTGTTGGCCTGCTGGTAACGGCGCATCAATTGTTCATACAAAGTGGACCGCAGATCGCTGTCGGGAAACTTGCTTGCGAATTCATTGGCTGCGCTGTCGGCTTTAGCCAGGTTCTGCTCGCTCCAAGCGGCCTGGAATGCGTCGTACTCGGGTTGGGTCTTTGCCGCCTTAACTTTGGGTTCTCCCGCGGGCTGTTGGGAAGAGGATCCAGGATTTGCATTTTGTGCTTGCGTAGCTTGCGCCGGCAACAAGCTAGCTGCAGTCAGCAGGATGGCGGCGAGCCTCAAGGCATTTTTCATTGTGCTACTCCAAAGGAATGAATGGTTCCTCTCACTAATTCTGATCTTTTGGACGCGAAGACCGCGGCTCATAAGGCTGGGAAATCCCGCGATCCGCAGCGGTCCTTGTGTCCGGGCTGGTATCGCCGGCTTCAAGCGCGGCGCGGTATTGGGCAAGCGCCGCCGCCCGCTCTTCCTGAAGATCAAAGATTCTGCCCAGATAAATATGCGACCAGGCTACAACCCGGGGCTCGTGCGCAATTTCCAGCGTGCGCTGAAAGTATTCGCGCGCTCCATTCACGTCTCCGCGGAGCGCTGCCGCCCTTGCCAGAATGAATAAGGCGCGTGCCGGGTCTTCATTTTTTTCATCCAACGCCTGGTGCGCCAGCTTTTCTGCTCCCGGGATATCGGCCGATACCAGCCGCTGCTCCGCTAAATCCAGCAATTGCACTTGTTGTGTTTTAGCTGCGCTCAACAGTTCGGGAGTGGCCTCTTTCGAAAAGCTGATCTGCTGCGCCTGTTTTTTTTCTTTGTCAACGTCAATTTGAAACAGCCAATCCGAGTAGCTGTCTTTCAATCCCGCAGGGTCTTTTTCGAATTTTTGCAGGGCCTCGTAAAAATAGCGGGTGAGAATGAATCCCTCGTTCTCTGAAGCTTTGGCTCTCTGTAACCGCACATCTTCCGCATCTTTGCCTGTTCCCGGAAGCGTGCGCGCCTCGATGGCCCGAATCAGGGATTCGTCAACCAGCAGGCCGATATCATTTTTGAAGCTGTCATCCATGGGGGCGGTGGATACGGTGAGCAATAGAGGCTGCAGCCGTTTGAGCGATGTGCCGCGTTTGAGCGCGTAAGGATCGAGAACATAATGCAGGTAGGTATGGCGGATCTGGTCCAGCTTGATCGAACCTCGCGACGGTGAGATCACCATATAGTAGTCATCGCTATAGTTCCGGGCATTGATGCCGCTGGGAGCAGCCAAAGGTTCTACCAGCACGGTAAAACGCCGTCCCATATAGCCGCTCATTTGCAGCTTCAAGTACAGGTCGGTCTTGAGAATCATCTGCGAGACCGGTGTATGGTAGCGGTCTACCAGGGTGTCATATCCGGCCTGGTGCTCCTTCCAGATGTCCCGCAGTCCTAGTGCTTGATAAAAGGTTTGCAGCAAAGGGACCGCCCCGAGGACGTAAGTTGCGTCCGGTGGCAGGTCAGCTTCTTGCACGCTGGGCTGAAAAGCGGGTGGGGGCGTGAGAAACAACCCCAGCGACACAAACTGCGCCAAATCTCGGGCGGGGTCCGCATTCTGATGGTCTTTGTAGAAATTGCAAAACTCCGTCCGGGCACGGGTGGCCTCTTCTGAAGCCGCGGCCTTCTGCGCGATCTCCTGTCGGATTTGCGCGCGCAGCGGGTCCGAGTTGGCCAGGTCGGCATCGTACCCGCAGGCATTCATTGCGGCCAGCAGGCTGAACAGCGTCTCGCTGGTATCCAAAGTGACTTTGGAAGTTGTTGCGGCTGGGGGAACGCTCGGCGCTGGCGAGGACTTCTGTTGCGCCTGGCCGGGCAAAATCACAACTGAGCAAAAAACGATAACACTTGAAAATAATGAGATAAAACGCAGACGGGCCTCCTCTTCAACACAAGGCGGGATGCCTTATTCTACTGGCCCAGGAAGAATACGGTCAATTGCTCGTATTTGGGCCCTAAGGTTACAACTGTCACTCCTAACCATCTATTGAGATGGCTTCTAGTTGCCTGTAACTCGAAACTGGAAACTGGAAATCCGAAACTGTGAGTGTACACTTATGACCATCCATGACGATCACATTAGAAGCACTTCGTACTCATTTTGATTACACGGCTTGGGCCAGCAGCAGGCTGGTGAATGCGGCAAGTTCACTGAGCGCCGAGGAGTTAACAAGAGACTTCCACACCGCTGACCACAACGTTCTCGGCACCCTGGTGCACATTTATGCCGCCGATCGCATCTGGCTTGGGCGCATCCAGGGGAATCCGCCGGCAAAGTTCATCAATCCGGAACAGGATATGCATTTGGCAGTGCTTCAAAACGACTGGCCTCTGCTTCTTAAGAGGTGGAAAGACTGGGCTTCAAGCCTGACGGAAGATTCCCTGGGAACCAAATTTTCCTACAAAGATTTGAAGGGCAATCCCTATGAGACTCCGCTCTGGCAGATCTCGCTCCACGTCGTCAATCACGGCACGCACCATCGCGGACAGGTTTCTGGCTTTCTTCGCGCTATGGGCTACGCGCCACCACCGCTGGATTTGATCGCTTATTATCGAGAAATTTCCCGCTAACCGTGGGTTCCCAAGGCGCGGCTTCTAGCAGCCTAGAAACTCGAAACTTGAAACTGTTTTTATCCCCTTACGTTCATGCCCGAAAATGAGAGCACAACGCGGCTGGGCGTAGGTCGTCCCATGTTCATTGCGGGACGGAAGGTTGTAAAGATGAGCAGATTATCCACACGCGGGATCAGGTCCTGGGTTCCTTCAGGCGCGGATATGATTCGATAGTCTTCCACTCGGCCATTGGCGTCCACATACGTTTCCACGACCAATGATCCCTCGCTGTTGCCAATCGTAGTCAAGAATGGCAGGGCCGAAGGGTTCAACTGCGGAGGAGTGTACAGCGCCAGGGGCACATCAGAAGAAGCTGAGCTGTTGACCGGCAGGCCGAAGAACCCGATGATCAACCCGAAAAATATTACCGCGCTCAGCAAGCCGGCGGTCGCGGGAAACATGAAAGCATTAAAAGCATTTTCCCATCGCACCAGCATGCCTTCCCAGCGGCGGCGATAGTTTTTTGTGCGCTCCACCGAAAGCGCTATGCGCAACTGAAGAGCCAGATCAGGAGGCGCCTGTCGCCTTCCCAGGCCGGCAACCATGCGTTGCGTGGCCCGAAGCTGTTGGTATTCAGCCTGACAGGAGTCACATGCTTCGGCATGCGCAGCCACTTGCTGCATCTGTACACCGGTCAGGGCGCTATCCAGATACAACGAAAACAAAGACTGCACTTCGCTGCACTTCATGACATCACCTCAACGTTGGCTCGCCGCATTCCCGGCATTTTTGCCTTGGATCGTTCGCGGTCGTTGGCCTCCACATTACGCTCTGTGGCTAATCCCATCTCCTGGCCGACTTCGTTCACATAAGGTTGCAGTCTTTTCTTCAGCATCTCGCGGCCGCGGGTAAGCCGGCTTTTTACCGTACCCAGAGAGGCTCGTGTGACTTCTGCAATCTCCTCGTACGAAAGGTCTTCAATATCACGCAAGATCACCGTCGTGCGGTACGGTTCCGGGACCTGTCTCAACTCTTCCTCGACTCGGGCCCGGACCTCTTCGTGCGCGAGGCTCTCAAATGGTGAGTCGCCGTGGTCTTGCAGCGAGTCCTTAAGACCCTGGGCGGGTGGGCCATCATTCATTTCATCCACCACAGGTTCGAGGCTGGTCTCGCGCCTCTTATGGCGGAACCACCAGCGCTTGGAGTTACAGGCCTCATGCACGGCAATGCGGTAAATCCAGGTCTTCAGGCTCGATTCACCGTGGAAGTGGCTCATCCCGCGGAAAATCTTGAGGAAAACTTCCTGGGTTGTATCCGCCGCATCCGCTGGATTGTTGACGATGCGGTACACCAGGCTATAAACCTGCTGGTGATAATGTGCAATCAGCCAGGAGTACGCCTCTTCTGACCCGGACTTAAGCTCCGCCACGATTGAACTTTCTTCCGTGGCATTCGCGAGCGCGCTTGCTAATTCGGCCAACGTAGTTGCTCCCGCCATCGCCTTCATGGCGTCACCTCTCACATTAGCAGGATATGATGCCAGCTTCAACACACCATTTGGCCTATGGTAGCCGCCCCCGGGCGAAGCCTGCTTACTACTTACAATAGACGTCCATACCCCTTCAAAGGTTCCCAAAAAAGGGGGTTGGGGATAGATAATTTTGTAAAGCTATCCTCTTGGAATTCCCGGACTTATTGCGATTTAGCAGTGCCTTGCGGTGTTGGCTGTGACGTTGAGGACGGAGTTTTCTTGTGAACCGGCTTTCTCGCCGTGTCGCTGTCATCCCCTGCATCTACAATCCGCTTGGGCACTCCGTTTGCCCCAACGATGATCACCGGACCTGTATGCGCCGGCGTCGGCGCTGGGGTGGCCTTGCCGCCGCTGCTGGCGACCGGGCTGGCGGTTTGGCTGCTGCGTCCGCGCAGGCGGGCGAGTTCGGCATCCTGGAAGGCAGCAAGGCTTTCCATGTAATTAGCCAGCGAGTGCCGGTTGGCTTCGAGTAATTGTGTATCGGTAGAGAGTATCTGGTATTCGTCTTTGCTGCCAAACGCTCCCGCGGAATCGGCCAGCGGCGACAGCACCTCGTAGAGCACGTTCAAATCACGGTAGAGTCTTAAATTGGCCGAGAGGGAAGTCGGCGCGCTACGGGCGGCGCTGATCATGCCCGGCAGGGCGTTGGTCATGTTGCTCATCAACGATTGCGCATTGGATTGTATTTGGTCTTTGGTGTTGCCGTCCGTCTTCCATTTATCAATGCGGAGTCTTGCCAGGTCGAGTGTAGTCTGCCGTGTTAATTGCTCCAGGCCCGCGAGCGTCGAACTGAGCTGCGTGATATTCAACGCAGGAGCGCTGACAGGCGTTGTCTTCGCCGCAGACGTGCTCCGCGGCTTGAGGGTAGATTTAGCGGGCTGGGACGACTGGCCCCAACAACTTATTACTCCCCCCATTACGGCAATAAATATGAGGAACTTGTGTCTCATGGCTGGCAATCTCCATATAAGGATGTTGACTCAGCGGCGCAGGTTACTGGACTCTATATTCTTGGTACCAGTTTAGAACAGATTGTGCTTACCTGCGACTTTACTTTCCTTTTGTGGGGCTGGGGCCTGGTTTCACAAAGCGTTTCAGAGTGGCCCGCTTTGGCCTCTGCGTACCTTTGCGTCCTCTGCGGTTAATTCTTCTTGAATGAGCGCAAGCACGCGCCCACGAATTTCATCTCTTATCTGGCGGACTTGGTCTATGCCTTGGCCTTTTGGGTCGGGCAGAGGCCAGTCATCTATGCGCAGGCCGGGAATATAGGGGCAGGCATCACCGCATCCCATGGTGATGAGCAGGTTGGCATCCTGGGCGAGTTCGGTGCTCAGCTTCTGGGGGTGGGCCTGGGTGAGATCTATGCCAACTTCACGCATGACCTCGACTACTTCAGGATGCACCCGCTCGCCAGGCTGAGTTCCGGCGGAGATGGCCACGGCCTTGGCGGGATCGGCATACTTATTAAAGAAGGCCGCCGACATCTGTGACCGGCCGGCGTTGTGGACGCAAGCAAAGATGACCTTAAGAATAAGGAACCTCAGCTTTCTGCTGCGGATGGGGCAGTGTTTCAGTTTCCGGCGACTTGCCGGCCAGCCAGCGGAAGAGCGCTGTGGCCGAGAGCGCGCCCAGCAACTGCATCACGATAAAGCCGGGTGCATCAGGGGGGCGGATTCCGACAAAGGTGTTGGTGAACGAGCGCGCCAGGGTCAGGGCAGGATTGGCAAATGAGGTTGAGGCCGTGAACCAGTAAGCGGCGGTAATGTATGCGCCCACAGCGTACGGAACGGCAGAGGGCCGTGCGCGCGAACATCCCCAGATGACTGCCAGCAGGCCGAAGCTGGCGACGAATTCGCTGAACAGTTGCGCGGGACCGCTGCGGACGTGCGTGGAAACCTGAATCACCGGCTGAGCGAACATCAGATGAGCAGCGTAGACGCCGAGCATTGCCCCAGTGCACTGGGCGGCGATATAGCCAGGGACGAGACGCCAGGCGGTGCCTCCCTGAGTTGCATCCGCAATGGTGACGGCAGGATTAAGGTGCGCGCCTGAAATCGGCCCAAAGGTCAGAATCAAAGCAACCAGCGCCGCGCCGGTAGCGATAGTGTTGGCCAGCAGCGCTAGAGCGACGTTTCCTCCTGAGAGCTTCTCACCCATGATGCCCGAGCCAACCACGGCAGCCAGAAGGAATGCGGTGCCAAGAAGTTCGGCAACGAGCCTTCTTGAAGTTGTGACGCCCGAGTTCAAGCCGCAGTTCCTTTATTTGCAGCCGGCGAGCAACACGCCGCCGGCTTCGTGGCCCGAATGAAGACGCTCATGAACTTGCCATCCACGAACGGGGCGATGGCGTCTAGGTTGACGCCTTGTCCGGTCAAGAAGGCGCGGGCATCTTCGATGGTGTAGACGCGCGTGGGCTCGATCTCGATGGCCTCAAAGCCCGCCTGCTTGAGCTTGGCGACGTAGTCAGAATCGCTCAAGGCGCCAGCCACGCAGCCCACCCACAGCAGCACGCTTCTGCGGATTTCTTCGGGGACCTCGCCGCGCACCACTACATCAGAGACGGCGAATCGTCCGCCGGGCTTGAGCACGCGGAAGGCCTCGCGTAGCACGCGGTCCTTATCAGCCGAGAGGTTGATGACGCAGTTGGAGATGATCACATCCACAGAATTTTCAGGCAGAGGGATGTTCTCGATCTCTCCTTTGAGGAACTCCACGTTTTCAACCCCGGCCTGCCGCTGGTTTTCGCGGGCGAGCGTGAGCATTTCGTCGGTCATATCAAGTCCGTAGGCCTTGCCGCTGGGCCCAACGCGCCGGGCTGAGAGCAGCACATCAATGCCGCCGCCCGAGCCCAAATCAAGTACGGTTTCGCCGGGATTGAGTTGGGCGAGCGCGGTAGGATTGCCGCATCCGAGTGAAGCCTTGACCGCCTGCTCAGGCAGAACCCCAGTCTGGGCGCTGTCGTAAAGATCGCGCGTGATGGGATCGGCGTCAGTGCAGCAGGGTGCCGCCCCACAGCACGAGCTGCTGGCTCCGGAAAGGACGCGCTTGGCCGCCTCTCCGTACTTTTCCCGGACAACGTCTTTAATGTTTGTAGTGGACATGGTTTTGTCTCCTTTCGTGAAGTTTCCCGTTTTGGTATTCTTCTTTCGCCGCGTTACCGTTTAGGTTTGTCATCCTGAGCGCCCGCTTGTGGCGTGAAGGATCTTGCGTTTTCTTATCGGATCGAACATCCGCGTTCATCCGCGGCGAAAAATCTTTTGCTTTTGCCTTTGCTCGAAACTTGAGCCGTTTTCGCGGCGTCCGAGCCGCGAGGCGAAATCCCGAGCGCAGTCGAGGGATCTGGATTCTCGAAACCTGAAACTCGAAACTGTCACTTACAGCAGACCACTCTCTGCGGCGCCACAGCTTTGTTGCGCGTGCAGCACTCGGCGTAAAGAAATCCGAGCAGCTCTTCCAGCGCGGCCGTGTTGGCGGTGTAGCGCAGAAACGTGCCCTCGCGCTGCACCTGCACAAGGTCTTCGTTCTTCAGTTTTTCCAGATGATGCGAGAGAGTGGAATTGGGAATTTCCAACTCTTCGCCGATCTCGCCGACAACCATGCCCTCAGGATGCGCCGACAGCAGCAGCCGCACAATGCGCAGCCGGGGCTCGGCCCCCATGGCCGAGAGCATGTCCGCATAGCGGATGACTTCATTCGGGTTGAGTTTGGCAGGCACGGTGGCTCCTTCTATATTTCTACAATTATCGAAATATATAAGATTTGTCAAGGAAAAATTCGCTGCAGATCAACGCGGATTGTCACGGATTTTTAAAGGCAGTTAGGCGCTAAAGGTCAGGGCAGGCTACGGGTACTGAGACTTCGCCCTGCGGCACAGCGAGAAGCAAAGCTTAACCAAAGAGACACAAAGAATCATTGAGTCATCCGGTGATTTACGATTTTCGACCGACATGCCTTTCTGTTTCTTTGTGTCCTTTGTGGTTAAACTTCGTTAACGTTGCACGCGAATTTCGGCGCTGGCCGCGCTCAGGACGAAAGCCGGCTTCTCTTCATGCTCTTCTTCTTCATGCCTTTCGTGTTTTTCTTCTCTTTCTTGCTGCCGTCCTTCACGGCGGCGCTGGGCTTCATCTCTGTCTTTATCGTGATCGTGATCGCGGTCTTCATCCTCAGCTTTGCGCCTTTTTCTCTTGAAGACTTGGATCGTCGCCGGATTGGTTTTTGACAACAAGTCTGCCAGCGAAGTGGTTATGTCCAGAACCAGCGTCTTGGGCCGGCGCTCCGTACTCTGCGCGAGTTCATGTATGGCTTCGTCCCCGAAGAAGGAGATCGCCCCCAGCAGGGTCCGTTTGTTTGTCCGCGTGGCAAATATGTCGAAGGTGCCGGTAAACTGGCGGGGCACAACCACTCCGTGCAGCACAAGGGCTGCCGGGAAGTTTGCGCCGGCCTGGGAGAGGAGGATCGTCCTGGCCTCTTCGTTGATACCAATGATCGGACCCACCTCGGGCGGAGGCTGGCAGCAAAGCAACTGGCATATGTAGGCGACGATGTACGGCGGGATGATGAACTCGTTCACGTAGGTATAGCGCAGGTTGCTGCGGTGATCGAGCACGTCGGCGGCGCTGATGGAGACCACCTGCTGGTTCTCGTCATAGAACGACCAGCGCGCGTTGAGGAAGCTGGCGTCGGTGGGATTGTGATACGCGGTTGGAGGCAGTTTTTTGCTCGTCAGGCTGTTCCACTTGCTCCACAGCTTATCGATATTGCAGTGGTGGGCAAAGAACAGCGGGTCGCGGGCGGCAAACGCCAGTGTTCCCATGTCATTGCCGCCGCCCAGGCCTACATCGGTATGAATGATGTTGTGCGGGTCATCCTCGCAACCGCCCGAGCTGAAAGCGTCTCCACCGAAGGTGGGAAAATCCGTCATGCCCAGCAGCGTCTTGACCCGCGACGCCGTACCGTCGAATGCGGGCAGGTTGCCGCCGCCGGCCAGCCCGACGTCGCGCTTGGCGTCAAACAGAGAATTGACCGACGACCCCGGGGTTGTGTAAGGCGTGGGCAGGTTGCGGATGTTTTCCCAATCCCAATAAGGCAGGCGGAAGCCATCTATGTTCCCTACCAGCGATCCCAGGATGCGCTCGTAGTAGTAGAGATAAGCGCGATGCCAGGGAAAGAAGTTCCACGAGCCGTGGATCTGGGTGTTGTCATTGCTGCATTGATGGCAGTTGGTTGCATGGATATCGGCCTGCAGCACCCAGGTGCGCTTGTCGCTCAAGGGAAGAGCGCGCAGCGCGGCGTATGCGGACGCCAACTCGGTAAGCTCCGCTCCCGACAGCGAGCTGATGGACCGGCGCAGGATAATCGGCCGGGTATCGCTGCCGGCAACAAATGGGATGCCTCCCGCGGCGGGCACCGGACATCCGAAAGGCGGGTCCTGCGCCCAAGTCGGCAACGCCCCAATAGTGCTGTAGCCGGCCACGACAGAGCCGGCCGCAATGGCCGCTGTGCCCTGCAGGAAACGGCGGCGGTTGATACGGCTGGTGTGATCACTCATATTGATTTCTCCTTGAACAGCTTCTTACGCAATGGGGCCCGTAACTCCTCGAAAGACGGCTAACGCGATTCCACAATTACTGTATCCATCACCGTGGAAGAGCGGGCCTTCAGGCCCGCGTTGAAATGCCAAACAAATGGGCTTCAGCCCGGTGCTTTTCTGAACACTTACCATATTTCGTAAATCGCAATTTCCCTGTTCTGAATAGTGTGGGACGATCGCAAACCGTCTCACCTTGTGAGAAGTTTTTCCGTGCCTGAACTGCTGAGCGGCGAAAGTGTAACCCCAGAAGGATGGCAAGGTGTATTAAGTGCTGATGAAATTCTCTTTAAAAAACAGCGCATAGGCATTGAGCAGTTAGCAATTAACCGCAAAGGACACAGATGACCAGCAAGTTATGCAGTGACAATTTGCTCCATCCTTGTGGTTGACAACTTCGTGCTTGGGGCCGATATTATTTGCGTCCGACATTCCCAACATTTTTGAGGAGATATCCATGAAGGCACGAGTGTACGTCTTTCGGCTTGCCGTCAAGGCTGTCGTCGTCGCGGCCGTTGCCACGGCTGTGCTGCTCCCGGGCAACGCCTGGCAGGCTGCGCCGGTCAACAAGCCCTCTGGCGCACCGCGCTATGACCTGAATGGCGAGTGGCAAGGGAAGTTTACGGTGAACCAGGCCGATTTGAAGATTGAAAAGGTGATGATCCAGCAAATCGGTAACGACATGGTTGCCACCAAAATTACCGGGGATGAATTTGTGCCCGCCGGCAAGGTGACCATACACGGCGCCTACACCGCCAACCCTTTCAGCGCGCAACAGGTATGCGCGTCGGCGGGATTTCAAAATGCGCACTGGGTTGACGTCACCGTGACCATCATGGATGCCACCCACCTCAAAGTTGCCAATAGCTGCGGCGCCGATGCGCTATGGGAGAGGGTCGGCAAGCCCACTCTGGCCCTGGATAGCGCTATTCTTTTCGATTTGGATAAATACAAGCTCAAGCCCGGGGCGGAGGCCACGCTCGAAAAAATTGCCGGATTCCTGAAAGACAACCATCCTAAGTCTCACCTGCTGATCGCCGGATACACTGACGACCTGGGCAGCGATGCTCATAACCTTGTGCTCTCCCGGCGGCGGGCCGCTTCGGTGGCAAGCTGGCTCGGAGGCCATGACTTCGCCGCGGCGCAGTTGAAGACCATGGGATATGGCAAGCGGAACCCACGGTATCCCAATACCAACGATGAGGCCCGGGCCCACAATCGCCGGGTGGAAATTGTAGTCACGGACTAGAAGAGATTTCGCAGCGCATGAACACAGATTCGAAAAACGCCGCCGAGATGAGCAAGGGTTGGAAGTGCTCTACCTGCGGCCAGTCCCATGCCGGAATTCCACTGAGTTTTGCCGCCGATTTTCCCGACATGTACGCCAACATGAAGAGGGAAGAGCGCGACGTGCGCGCGCAGATCGGCAGCGATCAATGCATCATTGATGGCGAGTGGTTTTTTATCCGCGGGTGCCTGGAAATTCCCATTATCAGCAGTGATGAGATTTTTCTGTGGGGCCTGTGGGCTTCGGTCCGCGAAGAGGTCTATGACGAAATCGGGGAGTGCTGGACGCTCGAAGGAAGAGAGAAAACCCACGGCCCGTTCAAAGGAAGGCTGAACAATTCGCTGAGGATGTATCCGGAAACACTGAATCTGAAGCTGGAGATTGCCCTGCAGCCGGTTGGGGCGCGTCCGCTGTTCAAGGTGGAAGAGACCGGGCATCCCTTGGGCGCCGAACAACGAGATGGCATCACCCGCACCCGAGCCATGGAGTTGGCGGCGCTGCTGTTGCACGGGTAAGAGTCAGCGAGCTCCCCTGCTGGGAATCTTTGTTAGGGCTACGGACGTTTGGTGAACCAAGCAAGAGCAAGAATAGCGACTGACACAATCCAGACGCTCACCGCAGCGCCGTGGGCGCTGCCTTTCCATAAGTCCCAACCAATCTTTGAGAGAAAGAAGAAGAAGCCTGTCGAGAAGCCTTCGATCTTCTGGCGGTAGCGTGCCCACCAGGTATTCTGACTGACAATCCGATCCAGCTTTCGGGCGATCTCTTCGGAGTATCTGCCAAAGGCTGCATCGTAGCGCTCCTTGGATGTGGTGCCGTGGTCATTGTCGTCAGGATCAGGTTTTTCAAGGATAGCGAGGCCCCTCTCTTGAGCCTCGAGTGCGTCCTGCAGGAATGCTTTGCGGCTAAAGAAGATGCGAGGCGTGGCTGAGTACTTCGAATGAGCGCGCTCTGCAAGCTTGAACCCCTCTTTCGGTGATTGTCCGGCGTCGAGCAGGAGAGCGCGAAGATGAGCTTCCATCGCTGATAGCTCATCGTCGGCAGCGGCGATCGCCGCGCGCTTTTTCTCTTCTGTGTGCGGCCCGTAATAGAGATCCAGCAGAAAAAGATCTGGCTTGCGCACATGCTGCTTCTGGAGCTGATCAAGTGCGTCTTCCAACATAGTTGCAGCGCCAATAATGTAGCGTTCACCCATGTACTTTCGGAAACGCTCAATTTCGTCCGGATCGTCATCAACAAAACAGATGGACTTTTTCATACTTTCTCCAATTTGGACAGCGCGCCCTAGATTTAAAGATGAAGCGTCAGGATGACCCATACGCCGCGAACCTTGGGGTCCGCTGCACCCGGCCTACTCCGATTGGCTGCTCTTCTTTTTTAACGCGGCACCCAGGTTATACAACGCATCAACATCATCGGGCTTCACCTCCAGCGCCTTGCGATAGCTGGCAATTGCCTCATCCAGCAGGCCCTTGTCTGCTAGCGCGGCGCCAAGGTTATTCAGCGCATTGAAATAATCGGGCTTGATCTTCAGCGCCTTGCGATAACTAGCAATGGCCTCATTCGGCAGCCCTTTGTCCACTAGGGCGTTGCCTAGGTTGCTCAACGCATTGATATAGTCGGGCTCAATCTCCAGCGCCTTGCGAAAGCTAGCAATGGCCTCCTCCAGCAGACCGTTGGCTGCTAGCGCATTGCCTAGATTATTCAGCGCATCAACATCATCGGGCTTGATCTCTAGCACCTTGTGATAACTGGCGATGGCTTCATCCAGCAGGCCCTTGTCTTTGAGCGCGACACCTAGGTTGTTCAGCGCATCAACATAATCGGGCTCAATCTCCAGCGCCTTGTGATAACTGGCGATGGCTTCATCCGGCAAGCCCTTGTCTTTGAGCGCGACACCTAGATTATTCAGCGCTTTGACATTATCGGGGCTTATTTGGAGAGCCTTGCGATAGCTGGCAATGGCTTCATCCGGCAGGCCCTTGTTCCAAAGCGCGTTGCCCAGGTTATTTAGCACACCGGCATTATCGGGGCCTATTTGCAGCGCCTTGCGATAGCTGGCAACGGCTTCATCAAGCTGACCCTGGTCTTTGAGCGCGATCCCTAGGTTATTCAGCGCACCGACATTATCGGGGCCTATTTGCAGCGCCTTGCGGTAGCTGGCAATGGCTTCGTCCAGACGTTTGATGTGATGGAAGCAGTAAGCCATGTCGAAGGCAAGAACCGCGTCATCGGTAAGTGTTCTGGCCGCCTTCGCCAGATAAACGAGGGCTTGCTGATAGTTCTCGCCGCTTTTCCAGAAGATGCCGAGGGACTGCAGGTCGCGCGCAGAGCCTACTCCCTCAACCGTGTCTCCCAAGCGCTCGACATGCGAGTTCAAGAGAGCGCTGTTCCGTGAATAGTAGTCAAAGAAATCAAGCGTGAGATAGCTGTCGTGAGAGGCGGCGATGGTTCCGTTGCGATGCAGGAAGCCATCGCGAATCAAGTCACGGAGGGTAGATTCAAATTTGTCTTCGGGGAGGCTACATTCATAGATGTCTTTCATGACCGCGCCGACGAGCGTCTCTTCTGGAGAAAAGATAAGAGCTGTACGCAGAAGAAACATTGCCTTCATGAGGGTCTGAGATTTTTCACCGGCTTTCTTAAGGCGCACACGCATCTGCTCCAGCCCCAGCAAAATACTGCCGGGAGTACGGTCGTGGATTTTGGGGGCCGGTTTGCCGACGCTTTGGGCTAGATCGGCGAGCTCCGTTTCCGTAAAGTCACTGCAGCTCACCGTTAGAAACTGGTCTATAAAAGAGGCCATTTCCGCATCAGAGCGGACCATCTCAAGCTCCTGGCCGGAACGGCATGTGACGATGATTCGGACGAGGCATTGCTCCCCGAGCATACGTTCTCCCCGATTCAGGTCTAGCTTGCCCAGGAATTTGTCCGCATCATCAATAATCCATAGGACTTTGCAGCGAACCCCAAGCTTGGGGAAGTTGAGGGCCTTCCAGTCGTTAAATTCAGGGTCAAGCCGTAACACCAGGTCGCTACTCCCCACATCTTTAGCCAGGTTGAAGGCGAGCCGGGTCTTTCCACCCGAGGGTGGTCCTACGATAAGAACGCGATTTTTCTGCAAGAGTGCTTGTTTGGCCTCCTGCGCCTCCGAATGCGCTTTATAAAATGTGTTGAAACCGACGATGCCTAAGTCGGCGGGGCGCAATTTTCTGCCATGGGTAAGGAGTTTCACGATGGGTTTAACTGCTTCCAGCGCCTCTTGGCGATCAGCGAGCAACCAGAGACAAGCGCAGAGAAGAACGAAGGCCAGTCCCGAAAAAGAACTCAAAATTAGGTGGGATTTCAGGATGTTTATCCATGGCGTCAGATTTGGCGACGGCTTTTCAGCGAGCTGGTCTTTCACAATGAAGATTGCAGTGCCGACTAGGATTGTCAGCAAACTGTATGTCAGCCATTTGACCGCTTTTGCGACGGACATCTTGCGCACACTCTCAGGGTGTAGAACGGGAGCCTACAGCAGAGTGTGGGCGTAGTCAATTAGATCCAGACAAGCCGGGTGAGTAGAAAACTTTCTTCCCGCCGCGGATGAACGCGGATATGCGCGGGATTGAGTCATTGCTTCATTGGGTCATCAGGTCATTGGATCATTTAAGAACTGAGGAACGTGCTTCCTTTAAGCTCTGCTACATGCGCGATCACCTGCAAGATATCCCAACCTCGGCTAACCGTGGTATCACTGTGATATCAAATTCTTAATTTCTTAGGAATTTTATGCCATCATTTGTCCTTGAGGTGTGTTTGACCGCATTCCAGAATGCGGGGGTTAGGCCCCTAGGTCTTTGAAAATTCGTTACCTTGCAGGATGAATATCCGCTTGCAGTGATCAAGCGCTGTTTGGCTGGTCGGGGTGAGATGACCCGAGCAGCTTGACCCTTGGAGCTGAGGGCTGTGAGCTTGGAGCTGTCTTCCAGACTACCAGCTAGTCCCCCGGCCCGGATTGATCTTCGCCAATAATGACGCGGGTCAGACGCGATTTGGGGCACTCTAACCACAAGCTAGCAAGCGGGGTGGGGGGCACAATCCTCAGGAATCCGTGTTCATCCGTGGCGAAAGGTTTTTGCGGTCGTTTTTCTGAGTACTGCCCACAGTTTTACGGATCAAGTATTTATCCAGCAACCATTACTCTTCACTCTTTCGCTCTCTCGTATGTACTTGAATTAGAATGACTTAACTCCACGAAGACTACTCTGAGTAATGGGGGTGGGGGTAGTACTTGAAATCGCAAACCCTTTCTGCACATGTAGCCGGCTTTCTCTGTGCCTCTGTATCTCTGCGGTGAATTAAATCTAAGCCGTGCTGGAGATGCGCGAACCTGCAAGATATCCTAGCTTCGGCGTTCTTTGAGTCAGGGGCCGAAAGCGGCAGCAACTGAAGGCCGATCTAAATCATGAAAGGCGCACTAACATGCCACTTCTCTACAAAATGGCCAGCAGAATCGGACTGTATGTCATGCTTTTGCTGTGCCCGCTATCGCTTCTTTTCGCGGGCAAACCCAAAGCGGACCAGCCTTTCTATGAATGCAGCTACGAGCATCCGGCCTCGGCTGGGCCGTGTGCTACGACGCCGGTGGCCATCCATGCGGTGCTCCCTGAATACAGCGAAGAGGCGCGCCAGGCCCAATTAGCGGGCGAGGTCGTGGTTGCGCTGGTGGTGGGGAAGAAAGGCGTGCCCAGCGACGTTCACGTGGTCAAATCCCTCGGCAAAGGATTAGACGAGCGCTCCGTCACCGCCGTCGAGCAATGGAAGTTCACCCCTGGGACATATAAAGGCCACGCGGTCGCGGTCAGCGTCACCTTGCCGATTTACTTCCAGCATTGCGACACCCCTGGAGCGTATCGGCTGTTTCCTGCTCCCGGGTCTGAATTTTCTATGGCAGAAACAGAGCCTGGTAAAAAGACAGCGTGCCGCGATCCGCAGCTCTACGGGTGCCGCGGCGCGATTGGAGTGAGCTCGAAGATGGCATGTGCGCCGGAGCTGATCCATGCGCCCAATCCTGAGTATTCGGACGAGGCGCGTCAGGCAGGAGTGCAGGGTGTGGTCGTGCTTCGCCTGGTAGTGAACGAGCGGGGGAGTGCGAGGGATGTTCGGGTGGTGCAATCGATTGCCCAGGCGTTGGATGAGCCCGCAGTCGCCGCCGTAAAGCAATGGAAGTTTGTGCCCGCGCTGTGCGACGACCGACCCATCGCGGTGAACGCAAGCGTAGCCCTCGAGTTCGGGCAGTGCAAAACCTTCAGCGTTTCCGCTGGCCCTCTCGGCTCACCGGGGCAAAGCTACTAGAACAGTTGTCGGTTGCCGGCGGCCGGTTGCCATTAGAAGGCAAGAGCTCGGGCGAGAAAAATTCCAGATAGGTCCGATTGAAAGCCTGTCTATCGCTTCCACAGAGATGGGCGCGTAGACGATTTTGGGGCACTATTATCTGCGGCCGGAGTCGCTGCCGGCGGACGATTACCCGCGGCGGCTGCGGCGGCCGGTGCATCCGGCTGCGGAACGGTAGGCATTGGGATCGTATCGGCTGCGGGCTGCTGGGCGAGGGTTGTTGCAAATAAAGACGCAGCCGTGCGAATTTTGCGCTCTTCCTCGCGTTTTCGGGTGCGCCACTCGTCCAGGCGGGTTTTTTCGCTGGCGATCTCTTTCTCATTGGCCTGAATCAGCAAGCGGAGCTGTTCGGTCAGGCGGTCGATTTCAGCCTGGGTCTCCTGGCTCTGCTGCGCCTTTCCAGTTTTGTAATTCTGGAATATCTGGAGCTGGCGTGCTTCGTAGTCATTCAGCACACGCTCGCGCCGTGCGGCGTCCTCGGTCACCTCATTGACCTGTATGTTGCTGGCCTCGAGCGTCAGCAAGACCGCCGCGCGCTTGGCGTCGGGAGTAAGCTCTCGAATGTGCACACTGCTCAGCATCTCCGCAACCTTCAGGATAGAGAAGCCATGCGGCGGCACGCGAACACCAGCTTGTGCGTAGACCTCAGAGATGCTTGGGGTTTGGATGGTTGGCGGCGCGGCCTGCCCGGCCGACCGTTCCGTTTTTGGGGCTGGTGCAACCGCTTCAGCGGGAAGATCTTCCTGCGGAAGCAGATCGTGTACACTTTCCTGCGAGTCTTGTTCGTGTATCATGGCGAGTTCTAATATAGACGGGTCATCCGAATCTGCAACAGCCTGTAAAAATTAGGGGGTCGTAATGCTCATATTACACCCTTTTCGGGAACTTAGCCTACTTTAGCTTCGCAGGCATCTTCGCGCACAACAGAGTGTAAAGGACGTCCTGAGAATGCTTTACTTTAGCTCTTCTTATACTTCCAGGCTGCGTCGAGCATTTCCTTATTATAAGGTTGCGGCACGATGCCTTCGGCGGCGTAAAGATACAGCGCGCCTTTGAAAACCAGGCCGGCAACGTTCATCAGATAACTCCAGGCAATCAGGCCCAGCACCCAGACGGCCGCCGCAATGCCGATGATCCAGAAATTGTTCGCCTGGATGGAGACGAACACGGCGCCACCCAACAGCACCAGTGAAGCGAGCATGATGATCAGGCTGCCGAAGGCCATGCCGGCGTATCCGATGAGGGCCTCGCCCCATGTGCGCTTCAGCATGGCGGCCGATTTCCGCAACATGGCCACCGGGTTCACGCTCGGGTCGCGCACGATAATCGGAATCACGAAGACAGAGGCGATGCTCCAGGTGATGCCGATCAGGCGGGCGATGATCCGGCCCACGAGATCGAGCCGCCGCTCGATGGTTTTGATGATCAAGCCAACTAGTCCGGCGAAAAGGGTCCACATGAAAATGGCCTGAAAGCGGGAGCAGGCGAACTTGAGGCCGCGGCTGATGGAAACAGGTTTTCCCGTCAGCGCCGCGAGAATTTCGTTATAGAAAGCCACGTTGAAGAATGTGGCAAGAAACATAGAAACGAAATAAAGAAAGACCAGATAAGCGATCGCTGTGGGCGAATAGGTGAAAGTAGTCTCTGACGAGTCGGTGGCATGCGGTGACACCCGGAAAAACGTGGCGCCAATCGCCTGCCAGTGATCGAGGGATGTATAGGAATGACCGGTCGGCCACAGCGCCGCGGGCGCCGCGAAGAAAAGAATGATGACCAACGTGAGCACGGAGATGACAACCGGGAAAAGCAGCAACTGTTTGTTCCGCGTAATGACGGAGATGGAACTCTTGAATAACAGCCAACTACGTTGAAATTTGCCCATGACATTTTCCTCCGGACTGCTGTGCCGATTATTTTAGGGCATCACGGACCTCTTGAATAGATTTGTTTTTCCAAAAGCGGGTGAGGTTTTCCAGTGTGGTCAGCGAACGGCTGTGCATGCGGTCTATATAAATAGTTCCGTTCAGGTGGTCTATTTCATGCTGAAGGATGCGGGCGTACCATCCGGAGGCTTCGATTACGCGGGGTGTCCCTTTTTCGTCCAGGCATTCCACGCGTACAGTGCGAGAACGCGGCACGAGAGCGCAGAAGCCGGCAAGACTAAGACATCCTTCGAAGAACTCAACTGGCGCGCCGGATGTGGAGACGATCTTGGGATTGATGATCACGTGGAACGGAACCGGTTTTCGTTCGCGCTCGAGGAGCTGTTCGGCGGAGACATCTTTGGAATACTCGGCGCGATCCTCGATCACGGCAAGCTGCAGTGACATCCCCACCTGGGGCGCGGCGAGGCCGACGCCGGGCGCATCGCGCATGGTCTCTTTCATATGCTCGATGAGTTGCTGGATGTTGGCACTAAGAATTTCCTCGGCAGACAATGGCCTGGCCTGCTGGCGAAGAACCGGGTCTCCGGCTTGAACGATCTTTAGGCGCATAGGATTATCGCCAGCTTCTGGCTGTAATTAGGTTATCAACAATTCAAGAATAGTTTTGCTGCATGAGCGAGCTCTGCAGATTTGGAATTAGATTCAGCAAATCTTCATTTTAGTTCGGTACTCTAATCAGATTTGAGAAAGCGCCCGGTTTTCACTTCGAGTGACTTAACAAAAAATTACAGTTCAAGCCCGCTTGGTTAAGTTAAAACGTTATGGAAGGCCGCAGAGTTTATTTTGCCCTGTGAAACTTTATTAATCTAAAAAAGTAGAACAAATTAAAGCGAAATACGTCTTATAAAATACAAGCAGATTGATCAGAGGTCATTCGTGGTGGGGAGTGATTTCAGAGCGGCTCCAGGTTGCAAGCTCCAAACCTACAGTAAATCAGGCATGCTGTAAGTGCGAAAAACGCTCTCAATGAAACCTGGGATAAGTGTTTTTGAGGTACGGCGAAGCTGGTTTCCTGCAATCGCGCCATTTTTTACAGAAAACGCGTAAGTTTCGCAGCAGTTAGCAGCAGTTATACGTCCAAGGTAGTGTGGTTTTTTGGGAATTTGAGGGAATGGGAAGTCACGGAGTAAAGGTTCAATGAACCGCATATTAATGAAGCGCATATTAAAGAAATCAGGATTGCTGGTCTGGGGTGCTGCTGTTCTTGTTTTGGGAATCTTCAGCGGCGTTAGTTACGGCCAGACGCAGCCGGCTCCGGCGGCACAAGCTGCACCGGCAAAGCAGATTGGCGCAGTGAAAGCCATTGCGGGAAATACTCTCACGCTGAAGAGTGACTCCGGTCCTGAATTCCAGGTTTTGGTGCAGGACTCCACGCGCATCGTGCGCATCGCCCCCGGACAAACCAGCCTGAAAGATGCGACCACAATACAACTCTCAGACCTGCAGGTCGGGGACAGAATCCTGGCACGCGGCAATCAGGGAGACAATGCGCAGTCTATAGCGGCGGCCCTTGTGGTGGTCATGAAACAAGCCGACGTTTCCCAAAAGCAGGAGCATGAACGGGAAGACTGGCAGAAACGCGGAACGGGCGGGATCGTTACGGCGGTCGACCCTGCCAGCGGAATCGTTAGCGTTTCGATTGCACCGACCTACAACGTTGCCCTAAAAACTTCGAAGGACACACACTATCTCCGCTATGCGGCAGACTCGGTGAAGTTCAGCGATGCCACGCCAGGGACCTTCGACCAGATCAAGATCGGAGACCAGCTTCGCGCGCGAGGAACGAAGAGTGCCGATAGCAAAGAATTTGCCGCCGATGAAATCATTTCAGGCGCATTCAGAAACATAGCCGGCACAATACTCTCGATTGACACCAGCAACAATACAATCAGCGTCATGGACCTGTTAAAGAAGAAAGCGGTCACCGTGAAGTTCGCGGCTGATTCCCAGTTGCGGAAACTGCCTCCGCAGGCAGCACAGAGAATCGCGATGATGCTCAAGGGAATTCCTTCTCAGGGCGGAGTCCCTCCTTCGGGAGGAACTCCTCAGCCCGGTGCTCCCTCATCCGGTAACGCAGCAACAAGCCCAGCGAGCGGGCAGACGAGTGGACCACGAGCTCAAGCTGCTGGTGGAGGTGAGCGGCCAGGGGGAACTGGGGGACGTCCGCCTGAGTTCCAACAAATCCTGGGCCGGCTTCCAACGGTAACGCTTGCTGATTTGCAGAAGGGCGACGCGGTAATGATTGTCTCAACCCAGGGCGCAGATACGGCCGAGGCCAGGGCGATCACGTTGTTAAGCGGAGTCGAGCCCATTCTCACGGCATCGCCGAGTGGGGGCGCGACCGCCGCGGTGCTATCTGCGTGGAACATGTCCGGGGGCGGAGACGCGCAATAGAAGTTTCGAGTTTGTATATAGGACTGATTGGAAGGCTCAAAAGGTTTCGCACTGCTGTTCAGGTAAACAGTAATTAAAAGACTGCTCTAAAGGTCATGGGGTGATTTTTTTATGGGGTCCAAAAGCTGGGCATTATCACGATCTATCTTCCTTCTTATACTTCTTATTCTGCTGTTCACGAATTATTTGTTTGGGCAAACTCCTTCCGGGACCCTGCGTGGGCAGGTGAGTGACCCTTCGGGCGCCGTGGTGCAGTCCGCTACCGTAACGGCCAAGAGCGAGTCCGGGCAAGCAACTAGTACGAAGACAGGCAAGTTGGGGACCTACGAAATCAAGGGGCTCGCGCCGGGCAAGTACACAGTCAGCGCCGCCGCTAAAGGTTTTGCGGTGTCCGCGAATGATGTGGAGGTGGTCGCGGGGAAAGAGCAGAAGCTCGATGTTCATCTGGAGATTGCAGTCGAGCAACAGCAAGTCGCGGTGGAAGAGACCCAGACCAAGGTGGACATTGGCTCTGAAAATAATGCCAGTGCGGTGGTCATCAAAGGAAAAGACCTGGAAGCTCTCTCCGACGATCCCGACGAGCTGTCATCGGAACTGCAGGCGCTGGCTGGCCCGGCCGCGGGGCCCAATGGCGGCCAGATGTATATTGATGGATTTAGCGGCGGCACACTTCCGCCCAAGGCGTCAATCCGTGAGATCAGGGTGAATCAAAATCCCTTCTCGGCACAGTATGACCGGCTCGGTTATGGCCGCATTGAAATCTTCACCAAACCGGGAACAGACAAGTTTCATGGCCAACTGATGTTCAGGGACAGCCCTACTGGTCTCAGCGCTGCTAATCCATTCGCATTTCCACTCAGGCCTACTTATAGTGCGCAACAGGTCGAAGGCAATATCGGCGGCCCAATCAACAAGAACGGCTCATTTTTTCTGAATGTGGAAGACCGCAACACGCAGGATCACAGGATTACAACCCCATTCCTCTCTCTGGATGCGAACAATAAGGCGGTCGCCTTTCCGCAAGCAGTGTCTTACCCCGGCGCGGGTATTGAAATCTCTCCGCGATTCGATTACCAGATCACTGCAAACAACACGCTGACAACCCGCTTCGAATACAACCGCAACCACTCCGATAACGCATTGGGAACGCTCTCGCTACCTGAGCAGGCCTACAATACCCGCAGCTCCGAGATCAACGCACAGGTGAGCGACACGCAGATTGTAAATTCTAAAACCGTCAACGAGACCCGCTTTCAATATGTGCGCAACATCAGTTCCCAAAGGGCACAAAGCTTTTCGCCGCAGATTTCCGTGCTGGGTGCTTTCAACAGCGGAGGCAATCCGATTGGCCGAAGCTCGACCAGCCAGGACCATTACGAGCTGCAGAACTATACTTCCATGTCTCTGGGCAACCACTTTGTCAGGTTCGGTGGAAGGTTGCGCGGTACAGCGGAGACAGACAACTTTATCCAGAATTTTAACGGCACGTATACGTTTTCATCATTGAATGCGTACCTGACAACCCTGCAGGGATTGGGCCCTGGACCTACCCAGTTTTCTATCAACACCGGAAATCCTCGTACCTCCAATACCTCTGTGGATGCGGGACTGTACGTCGAAGAGGACTGGAAGATACGGCCTGACTTGATGTTCAGCCACGGATTGCGATTTGAGACGCAGAACGATATTCACGACCACGCTGATTTCGCTCCACGCGTCGGTGTTGCCTGGGCTCCAGGTGGTACAAAGAATGCGTCCCCCAAAACTGTACTGCGAGCAGGATTCGGCCTTTTTTACGACCGTTTCGGACAGAACCTGGTATTGCAAGCGCTACGGCAGAATGGCATCAATCAGCAGCAGTTTACTGTAGATTCGTTGACGCCAAATGCTGGAGCAATCCTGGGCTTTTACCCAAACATCCCACCTATCAGCTTGCTTACCAGCACGCCGGCGCTTTCCGTTCGCCATATTGATACCAAGTTGCACGCACCTTACACCATGCAGTTTGCGACCTCAGTTGAACGGCAACTGACTAAAACTGCGAACTTGAGCATTACTTATCTGCACTCGCGAGGCGTCCATCAGCTTCTCTCGCGCAACATCAACACGCCGTTGCCTGGAGCACCCAGCGTCATATATCCGTTAGGTCAACAGGGCAATGTTTATCAATATCAGTCGGAGGGGATTTTCAATCAAAACCAATTGATCACCAGTTTCAATGTGCGCGGAAGAGTACTCTCCCTCTTTGGCTTCTATATGTTGAACTACGCGAAGAGCAACACCTCCGGTGCTGGCAGCTTTCCGTCAAACGAATATGACTTGGGTCAGGACTACGGACGCACAGGGTATGACATTCACCACCGCATCTTCTTCGGCGGCTCTATTTCCATGCCTTACGGATTTCGGCTCAACCCATTCATGGTGGTCAACTCAGGCGCGCCGTTTAACATCTACACGGGAACTGATCTGAACGGCGATTCCGTTATCGGCAATGACAGACCTGCATTCGCCACCAGTGCGACGCTGCAACAAAACTTGGTCCCAACGCGCTTTGGAACGTTTGACCTGAATCCATCTCTCGGCCAGAAGATCATTCCGATTAATTTTGGCACCGAGCCGGCCAGGTATAGCTTGAATACGAGATTGAGTAAGACCTTCGGGTTTGGAGGCAGTTCCAGCCAAGCCAGATCCGGTGGCAACGGTGGCCCTGGTGGAGGCGGTCCGGGCGGTGGCGGTCCGAGGATGGGAGGCGGAGGTGAGGGTCGTGGTGGCGGCGGCGAAGGTATCGGTCGCGGCGGCTTCGGCGGCGGTGGCGGCGGCGGCGGCAGTGAGCAACGTTACAATCTGACCTTCACCGTTGGCGCGTTCAATCTTTTCAATCACACGAACCTGGGTGATCCGATTGGCAACGTCAGCTCATCGACCTTTGGTTTCGTTAAGACGCTCACCGGCCCTCCGTTCACGCCCCCGAACACCTTCGCCACGAACCGTCGTGTGGACCTGCAGGTGAATTTCTCCTTCTAGCGAATCAGTGCGCGAAAAAAACGGTGGGTCATAACGCCCACCGTTTTCCTTTTTTAGAACCGATTGCTTCTTGCGGCTTACTTACTGGATATTGAAATTACATACTGTTAACGTGTCCGCTGCCGATGTAGTACCCACAAAGACTCCGTAGTTATTGACGCTTGTCACTGTGTTCTGCTCGGTGCGGAAGTGGAAATTGCTGCCGATGGTCAACTCCGATCCTCCCGGCGGAGTTACAAAGACGGAGTAGGTGTGCACGGGGACGTTGACCACCAAACGGAAATGATACGTATTTCCGCCGGAGTACGGGATGGCCGGTGTGGGTCCGGCATAACTTCCACCATCACGCGCCAAAATCACGCCCTGCGTGCCGTTAAAGGCCACCAGGTTGGCGAATGCGCTGTAGGCAGTCCCAGCCCCATGTGAGAGTGCGACCACGCTGTTCATGTTGTTATGCGCAGGCGTGGCATCAAAGGTGGTGGTAAATGTTCCTGTCTGCGAAGCAAATGCGGTGTTCACCCATCCTGCTCCGCCTACTGCCTTCGGACATGTACTGACTACAGGATTGACCACGAGCACCACGTTCGCAGTGTGGGAGAGGCTACCGCTGGTTCCCATAATGGTCAGGGTAAAGGTGCCGGTTGAAGCCGAGATGGTTGTCGAAACATTCAGCATAGAAGCGCCGGAACCACTCACCGATGTCGGAGTAAGACTGGCTGTGACTCCTGCCGACTGACCGGTCACCGTGAGGGCAACGTTTCCGTTGAACCCATTCACCGCGCCGACCGTCGCCGTATAGCTGGTGCTGCCGCCTACGGTCACAGTTTGCGAACCCGGCGAAGCTTTCAGCGTAAAGTCCGGCTGCAACGGCTGGTTGACAATCAAGGTGACGTTGGTCGAGTGTGACAAATTGCCGCTTGTTCCCGTAATGGTCAGAGTGTAAGTGCCGGCCGGAGTTGTGCTGGAAGTGGAGATGCCTAACGTGGAAGAACCGGAACCGCCTGGAACAGGATTCGGGCTGAAGCTGGAGCTTGCACCCGCCGGCAATCCGCCCACACTCAACGTCACAGCGCTGCTAAACCCGTTTGAAGGTGTCACGGTGGTTGTGTAAGTGGTGCTGTTCCCGGCTACCACGGTCTGCGAACTTGGCGATGCCCCCAGCGAAAAGTCAGGAGAAGGAGGCGCTAACAATCCATACACGCACAGCTGGCCGGTGCCGGTGTTGGCAGTGCCGAAGCTGGACAGATACACCTTGCCATTGGCAATGGTGGGCGGAGCCATCTTAGAGTAGTTGTTGCAATTGTCGCGGGCACTGTTTTGCAACGAGTTCCACAGCTCGTTGTTGATATTGTCGGCGTTAAATGCATGCAGCACGCCGGGCCGCGATGAGTGCCAGGCATCGCCACTGGCCATGATAGCCGCCCACACGATTCCGTTGGCATTCCCATTTGCGGAAATTGAGAGCATGCCGCCGGGATGACCGGTGTTGGCCGTGGGCTGGATCATGAAGGGCGTAGTGTTGAATGTGCTGCCGTTGAATTTGTAGACCTTGAAGCGATCAGCCTGCGGCCACATGTAGAGCATGGGGCCGTTCACGGCACTATTCCAGAACGCGAGGCTGTGCAGATGTTGCTTGTTGAAAGTGCCGGTCTGGAAGCTCTGAACGATCTGGTTGTCGTCACTGGGATGCACGTGGCCGAAATTGTTAGTATCTACGACATATAATTTTGCCCCCTTGCCGCCGCCGATCAGAAGATTTGTGCCGGGAAGCAGCATGGGCCCACCGGAATTAACGTCCGCATCGGCGCCATCCAGCGTGGCATGGTCGTGTGGCGTGAACCAATCGAGCAAGTGCAAACTGCCGGGGCTCAACTTCATGAAAGTTTCGCTGAAATTGTTGACCCCATCCCATGTGCCATTACTGGTAATGACATAGATGTTCCCGTTGACGTCCACAGCCGGCCCCGTGCCCGAATGCCAGATGCTGTCGCCGTTGCCCGAGGTCGAGGTGTTGAAGGCCCCCACTTGCTGTAGCGTGTTGGCGTTGTAGGCGAGAAGGAATCCGTGGTAAATGCCTTGGTCGCAGTGTGACGAATAACCGATGTACACCACCCCGTTGGAGAGCAGCAATGCTGGCCGCTGATTTTCCTGCGATGCATTAAAGCCAGAGGCCGCGATTATCACCGGACTGCCTGAGCGTTCGATTCCGGTAGCGATATCCAGAGCGTGCAGTCGTTGCGTCGTGCCGCTCAGCGAAACCACGTAGAGGGTGTCGGTGTTGCCATCAATCACCGGGGTGCCGGTGACGCCGATATTGCCATTGATATCGGTGCAGCGGAAATGATTGGCCACTGGTGCGCCGAAATTGACGTGCCAATACGGAGCGGTGACGCTGGGGTCGTCGGCATCGAAAGCATAAACGCTATTGTGCATGGTGGTGACATAAACCACGTTGTGGGTGCCCGCGGCAATGCTGACATTGGTGGCAACCAGCGGCTGGCCATAAACCTGGTCGTCCACCACGCGCTTGAACAGCATGCCGAACTGGTTTACGTTCACGTTGGCATGCGTGAGAATGGTTTCATTGAGGTTGGCGCCGGTGCGTCCGTTGTCGTTGTGCTGCGTCAGGACATTCACCTGGGCAAAAGCCGGCAGCGCCAGCAAAAGTACGGCCGTTACTATGGTCCATCGGCGACAGGGGAGGGCATGGCTAGCAGAGAATCCTGTATTCATTGGATCAATCTCCTCACAAGGAATCGTGATGATTGTGCAGTATCGTGGTCGAGCAGCGCAGGGTGCGGGCAAGCGCCAATGGTGATGGTCAATACAAACTTCAAGCCGCTTTCAGTTTGCTGATATCAGCAAGCTCGTAAACGTTTACACGAATTTAGCCGTTTGTGTCAAAGCAAAACCTCTAAACAATGTCTTTGAAAAAACTCAATAGGGCGGGATGGGTCTTGATCGCTGGACTACAGGCTTCAGGAACTGCAGGATGAAAAATGCCTAATGCTGACCACAATTGCCTGTGACTCGTGCTCTGTGGCACTATTGAGTCCGCTTTTCATCTATCACACATGTTCCGGAAAAACTCGACATGAAATCAAAGCTAATCTTATTGGCATTTGTCTGCGGCATTGTGCTGGCGCTCGACGCGACGCCGGCCTGGTGCGCTTCTGAAGTGCAGAAGTCCACGGTGAATGATTCGCCTCAATCGGTGCGCGATCTGCGCGCTATCCGCAAGGGTGATAAGGTAACGCTGACTTGGAGCCAGCCGCGCGATATTCGTGACGGCACGTCGTCGGGGCAGCGCCATGTGAGCACAGCCAAGATATGCCGCGATGTTTCCTCGTCTCCACAAGTTTCCAATTCGGCGACGGGGAATTCGACTACCACTTGTGGGCAAGCGGTGGGTGAAGTTGACATTGACAAATCCGCGGGCGCGAAGGTAGAGACAGAAAAATCGGATAGCAGCGTTGCGCTCCGGTTCATCGACACGCTGCCAGAAGACCTGCTGAGTGCAACCCCACTACAGTTTGCAATCTACCGGGTTGAGATGCGTGACAAGCAGGGGCACAGCGCGGGGATTTCCAGCCCAGTTTCGGTTTCGCTCGTGCCCACGGTGCCGGCGAAAGGCCTGCATTTCTCGCTCGATGTGCATGGTGTCTACCTGATATGGGATGCGGACATGGGAGATCATCCGGCCTCGGTGCAGTTTGATTACCGTATCTACCGGCAGGAAAAAGATTCCCGCAAGAGAGTTGCCGTTCCATTCTTGCGTGCAGTTCTTCACCAGCGCGATGGCGAGCGATGGAGCGGAGTAGATACGAGCATCGAATGGGAAAAAACGTACACCTATTGGGTCATGCCGGTGACCAGAGTGTATTCGGAAGGCCACCAACTCATTGCCGAAATCGAAGGAGAAGATTCCGCCCCGGTTCCAGTCGTGGCTCATGATGTCTTCCCGCCGGCTACTCCCGAGGGATTGCTGGCGTTGGCCAGTGAAATTCCTACAAGAAAGTTTGTTGACCTGATGTGGGCGCCGAACGCAGAGAAAGACCTCGCCGGATACAACGTTTACCGCCGCGAAAAAGGCGAAAAGTTGGCGCGCATCAATCCTGATCCAATCACCATGCTTTCATTTCAAGACACCAGCGTGGTAGCAGGCCATAAGTACTTCTACGCGATATCGGCGATTGACCTGCGCGGCAACGAAAGCAGCAAGACGGAGGAGAGTACTGAGGTGTCGCAGTAATGGAGCAGCGCTCAGTTCGTAGGTTCCTATGTTGGGAAGTGGAAGTAGACATCCTGCAGCGAGGCGATGGGCACACCATCACGGGTTGCCGGTTTGAAGCGCCAATCTGCCAGCGCACGAAGCACGAGCCCATCAATATTAGGTCCCATGCTCTGCAGCACCTTGGTTTGCACGATCTTGCCTTGTTCATCAATGGCGATCTCGATGATGACATTGCCTTCCTGATGATTCGGTAGCTCAGCAAGCCTTGCCTTGGGATACGGGCCATAGACAGGCAGCGCAGGACGAATCTCCGATCCCGACAACTCGCCATCAGGAGAGGTCCCGTACGTCTGGCCTGCCGGTGGAGCGGCAGAAGAGCTGTTCTCCGCCGCCTGGCTTGCGTTTCCCTTTGCGGGAACCTGGGGAGCATAAGAGCGGGCCTTCGAGCGTGCTGGATTATTTAAATGGAGCTGGGCCGACTGAGAAGATGAATCCGACCTGGAGACGGTACGCTCGGCACTGGCTTCTCCGTCGTAGTGAGAATAAATGATTGACGTAGTTGTGCCGTTGCGTCCTGCGCGTACTTCCTTCACTTTTACGAAAGTAGGCGCCGGAGGGTGGACCACCAGCCACAAAATCAACACATGGAGCAACACGGAGGCAGAAATCCAGTATCGCCTGCCTTTTGAAGAAGGGCTTGGGGCGGAGGTGAACAGCGGTGATTCCTGGCGCTGACTTTCTTCCATACCAGTTATGCTTCCATATTAGTTAATATGTGTAACTTCGAGAATGCTACTTGCTGCTTTTCAATGGTTCATTCAACGTTTCATTCAGCAAGGCAGCCAACCGCAAGCCGGCCAGTGCCAGTCTCTCATCCAACATGCCAATGTTGGCTTTGTAATAAGCTTCATCCACGGAGGCCCCGTTTTCCAGGAAGGCCTGCTGCGCGTCGTGAAAAGATTCGTTCGCCCAATCCTGCGGCGTTCCGCCGGCTTTGGCCTGCAAGTTTTTGGACGCAATCAGTTGCTCGAGGTAAGCAACATAATCAGCCTCAGAGCGGCCGGTATGCTCGATGAGGTCAATATCCCAGACAAAGTGAAGATTGCAGGGCCAGTCGCCACACTGAGTCGAGCCAAATTCGGTTACGTGAATATCATTTCCTCCGCGCGCTTCGCCGATGGCGTGAAAAGGTTGGTGAACGTCTCCAATAAAGTGGACCAGAAACTTCAATGCCTCTACGCGGTCGGATTGCGGCGCGTTTTTGTTGGCCAGGGTTTGCCGGAACATGTCAATTCGGTCAACCACGCAGTTATGGTGATCGTCTTTGGTGTAAGGACGGGTATCATTCGGTTGATAACAGTCACGCGCCTGAGAGAACCCGCTCGAATCCTTGGGAATATCAACAAAGTGCCAGCCATAGGTCTCGCGGCGCTGGCCTTTGATATCGTCCGCCCAGTTGGCGACATCGGCGAGATTCGTATTGCCGAGCAACAGCAGGACTTGTTGCCGGGCCGGGTCGGTGAGGTGAGCCTGAGCAATGGCTCCTACAATGCGGTGTCCCTTGGGGCCCCAGGCAAATAACTGAAGCGACGAGAGCGTAAGCAGAGCGAGAATAGCAGCAAACTTTTTCATAAACTTTTCTGGATACATGATATGCGATGGTATCAGGGTTATGCACATCGCTTCTATGCTATGCAGAATAATATGTTAGATAAGTTCCCGCTGAGAATGAAAAATAAGACGGACAGTCGGCGGCATGCATTTTCATTGTATTACTTCGGTAACTTGAGGTTCGTGAGATGGCAATGATAGATTTCAAAACAGATTCCAATCCCCCCGCAGCGAATCGGTGCTGAAGTTGTCAGGAGAGCGCTGAAATGCCGGGCTAGACAAAATCGGGGGCGAGTCCAGCATTGAGTCCCACAGTTCATGTTTCAACGCAGACGCGGCCTGTTTCTGGCAGCGGTGGGGGCACTGTTTTGCGCGCGCCATTTGATTTAGACTTGAAGTTCCAGATAAGAATCAGCAACCGCCCTTATTTATGAAACTCAATTGCCTCATTCTCTGCGACGAACTCAAATCACTCTCGGTCTTGACGGCTGCCTTGGAGAAATGCGAGATCAGCCGGCAGATATGCACGGAGGTGGCTGAAGCCAAACATTTGCTGAAGACCTCTCGCGTCAACGGGGTGATTATAGACTGCGACGATTTGGAATCGGGCAAACAGTTCCTTCTGGATGTTCGTCAGGGCAAATCCAACCGCTCTGCCGTGAGCTTTGCCATTGTAAACGGCGAAACCAGCGTGCGTGATGCCTATGCCATGGGTGCAAATTTCGTTCTTGAAAAACCTCTTTCCCCTGATCTGCTGCTGCGAATGTTGAAAGCGGGAGTGGGATCCATGCTGGCCATGGAACGGCGCTCGTTTCGCCAGGTTTTGGACGTCGAGGCAACGGTCAAGAGCGAAACCGGGACACATCGCCTTCGTGCTTATAACATCAGTGAAAGCGGTATCGGATTGAAGAACGTTGACGGGTGTTTAAAACCGCACCAACTGGTTACATTGACTTTTCGGCTGCCGGAGGAAGACACCAGGATGGAATGTAAAGGTGAGGTCGTCTGGGTCCGTGATTCCGGAGACGCCGGATTAAAGCTCACACAGCTTCCAACATCGTGCGCCGAGAAGCTTCAAGTCTGGTTACATCGGGAATTTGACCAGCGCATGACAGGCTTATCGCCGGCATCCGCAAGAACGCGCAAATGATAGCTGCCAGACTGTAACATCTACTGGACGTTCTCGAGTCTTGGCCTGCGCCCCTCAATTACCGCTTTGACTTTCTCAAGAAGTTCTAGCTTTACCAGCCGCGGGCGTAGCCACACTGAACTCTGAACCAATCCTCCTCCCATGCCTCCGGACACTCCACTCCCCAGAGGCAGGCGTTCGTAGAACAGATGTGCTGAAGAGGGATCACTCCACTTGAGTGCATCGAGGTCTTGCAGTAATTGCTGAAGAGATTCCTCACTACATCTGACTATCGAAACAGGACAAACAACATAGATTTGCCCTCCTTCATCACCTTCGAGAATGACTATCCCCTGGGGATCTTGTTGTGCTTCTTTAAGCGACTTGAACGAGACGTATTGCTGCCCAGTACTCTCGGCCTCCATCTTTCGCAATCCGGATTCATGACTCAACAGGATTTCTGGCTTAAATAACTTCTTCTTCATTGATCAACTTTGTGTTCCTTTGTGCCCTTTGTGGTAAGACGTATCTTTGACCTCGGAGTAGCGAAAACAGCTCACCAGATGATCGTTCACCATGCCCGTCGCCTGCATGAAGGCATAACAAACCGTGGGGCCGGCGAAAGTGAAACCCCGTTTTACCAGGTCTTTGCTCATCTTTGTGGATTCGATGGTCTGAGCGGGAAGCTTTCCGCCGGCTCGCCATGAATTCCTGATCGGCTGCCCGCCGACAAACTGCCAGATGTAGGCGTCGAAACTGCCAAATTCCTTTTGCACTTGCAGGAACGCCTTTGCGTTGCGGACTGCGGCGCTGATCTTCAAGCGATTGCGAACGATACCAGGGTTCGCAAGCAGTCGAGACAGCTTTTCAGCTCCATACCTGGCCACCTTCCGTGGGTCAAAACTGCTGAATGCCTTGCGATAGGCTTCGCGCTTAGCCAGAATCGTGGACCAGCTCAGACCAGCCTGCGCCCCTTCCAGAATCAGAAATTCAAACAGTACGCGGTCGTCATGTTGCGGGACGCCCCACTCTGTGTCGTGATAAGCGATCATGGCTTCTGTAGTTGCCCAACTGCATCGGCTGGTTGGTTTCATTCGATCCTCTATTGTTAACCTGTCATGTAATGCTATCGCGACTGGGATACGGAACGTAAGGGGTGACCTAGCAGCAAGGCATGATTTCTTCTGCGATTGGCGCAAATGGCTGGAAAGAAAATTGATTTATTCCCCGGCATCTATTCAGCTCTAACAGTGGTATCACCGTGATATCAAAACCGTGATTTCCTGGGAACTGTATGCCATCATTGTGCTGGAGGAGTGTTTTTACGGCGACTCATTAGAACGAACAGCATTCAAGAATGCGGGGACGTGTGCCCTCAAGGTTCTTTGAAAATTTGTTACGGGTAGATCGAACGCGCAGCAGAATGCTGGCTGAGTACCACTTTTACCTGCTCAGCTGGTCCCCACCCCAGACATCAACTTTCACCGCTAGATATGCGGCGATCAGCGCTGTTTCTAGGGTTTCACCCATTAGCAGCAAGTACCCCACCCCCCACCTACTGGGCCAAGGGCGAACCCTTAGAGGCGTCACTCACGGCGTTTGCCGCTCCCGGGCACAGAATGGAGCTGTCACCTATTCACCTACTCAGAGTCGCGAACTTTTTACAGGTTGGGCAGCTTCATGGTTCCATGGTGCTTGCGCTCCTGGATATGGTCCCAAACGAGCTGATCTGCTACCCAGGAGGCCTGCTTTTTGACCAACTCGGCGTTCTGAAAGTCCGGACCATTGCGGATGGCAAAGCGTTGGCCGCAATTGCCGCACACGATCGTCTCCGCCATAGCAGCGCCGGAGGGAGGTTCGGTCGGCGCCCGCAAACGTGTTGCAACGCTCGGCTTCACCAACGGGGCTCTCGACGCTGCTGAGGACCGCGATCGCCTTTTCGGCCGCCGCCACCGTCACGAAATCCGCCGCCCCGCTGAACTTGAGGTTTCGCCTCGTTGACGGTGAGCGCCCGTCCGTCCGATTCCTTACCGTTTAAGGCTGCCATTGCCTTTTCAGCTTCTTCGTCATTAGGCATGGAAACAAAGCCGAAACCGCGTGACCGGCCGGTCTCACGGTCGGTGGCGACGGTGGCGGTCTCGATGCTGCCAAAGGGTTCGAACAGCGCTCGAAGTTCTGGTTCTGTCATCTTGAAAGAGAAATTGCCGACGTAAATCTTCTTCACTTTGCGACTCCTTAAATGTTGTGGTGCTTGGATTTGGCTGTTCTCAGCAGAAATAGGCAGGACAAAAATGGATAACGTGTCTATCCGAGTCGAGGACAACTGAAGGTGCTAGCCTTCATACTACACCTGAAAGCAATGCTGCGGCGAATAAATCACCGGGTGAGCCCGCATGAACGAGCCACTGCCGGCACGTCCTCATTTTTCTGAGTATCCGGTTGCGTCGGGCACGCTCGGTATACCTTCGTTGGGGCAGCCTTCATCAGACATTTGCAATGAAGCTTCCCCATCACGAGGAGGATTGCCGGACTGTTCAGGAAGCCGTGGGTCCGCACCGGGTGAAAGCGGAGTGCTCATGTCGCCAGGGACCTTCTTTTTGTTGATACTCATAGCAAACGTTCCAATCAATGCAAGAATTAGCCGTTGGCGTGCGATCTTCTCAACTTCGCCCTATGGGTTGCGCGCTTTGCCTTCTTTCTAGCCTTTCTGGCCTCGGCAAATTTATCAACTGGGCCCGCTGGAGAAGCATGTTGCTGCTGGATGACTGGCGCCTTCTCGGGCGTTACCTCGGCTGAAGGATCTACTACTGTTACTGTTGTGCTCATCTCTTTTTCTCCTTGAAAGCTCGCTTAAAGGACGCACGCGCCCAGTTCTAGGTCGCTATGGTCTGGTTTGCAGGTCTTGGACGCCGGACGTTATGGGCGAAGCCTAAGGCTTCCAAAAGGCAAATGAAATACCAGCCAAAGTCTACCTGCCACCAGCGCAGTCCGAAGCGTGCCGACCCGGCGTTGGAGTGGTGGTTGCGGTGCCAATTCTCTCCCCAGGCGATCATTTGCAGCGGGCCCAGCCACCAGACATTCTGGCTGGTGTCGCCGTCCGTACTGTGGCCTAAGTGAGTGAGGCTATTGACGAAGCACTGCATATGCAACGAGTAGACAAGCCGGATCGCGCCCATCCAGAAGAAGCCTTGCCATCCCAAAACAGCTCCACACAACAGCGAGACCAGGATGACGGGGACTTCGGCATAAGTCCACATTTTGTAGATTCCCTTGTTGAACTCCGGACACCAGTACTGAGCATTCGCACGGGGAGACTGATATAACCAGCGCAGGTGTGCCCACCAGAACCCGCCATGCGTGGGACTGGAAATATCTTCGGGCGTATCGGACTTGGAATGATGGTGCCGATGGTAGGCGACCCAACTGGCGGGAGCGCCTGAGCCGTTGAACATGGCAAAGAAAATCAACATGTGCTCGATTATTTTGTTCAACTTAACGGTGCGGTGTGACAGGGTGCGGTGATAACAAACGGTGGTCCCCAGACCACCCAGCCAAGAGAGAATCAACGTCAGCCCGATGACCCGGAGGCTGGGAAGTGGAAAGAGAATCAACCCAGCAACCGCCAACACATGTATGAGAATCAGATAAAAAAAGATAAACCCTTTGCCTTTTGTTGGCTTCCAGAAGGGACGTTCCCACGGATAGCTTTTAACAATCGTTGATTCAATAGTCGCTTGGTTCACAGAAGATTGCACTTCGACGTCAGTAGTTTGCACTGGTCACTCCTAAATCGCGGTCTAACGGTGAGAAGCAGCCACCAAACCCGCAATGGTGGCGCACAACTGCTTTGGCAGTATAGTTGCCCTTTTCCAAATAAGCATCTGCCAGTACCTCGGTCGGCAACCTGCCTCGCCAAAACTCCCGCTGGCCGCAATCACGGGAACATGCAGGAAACGTTGACGGACAACTTGCCAGGAACTCCCGAAGCCAGACTTTATACAGAGTGTTCCCCAGTTTCAGTATGGGGTTTTAGAGTTTTGAAAACTGTTCTAAATTGACCATTCCAAGAATGTTCTTAGCTCTTTTCAGATTTCGGGTTGGTTAGCACAGGCTATTGATGCCTGCGTAAAGTCGTGCCCTGACACGAGATCCCGCCGAAGAGTATAGCCACGCTGGGAAACGCTTTTAACCTCTTACGAACAGTATGGAATTGCTAGACTGCTGGAAGCGATTTACCACACTCCAAGCAACATGGTTTTGATCGAGATGTGATCAGCCCGCAAAATGGGCACATTCTCAGCGATCCGGACCCGGCAATCTTTGGTTTCAGTCTGCGCATCCTGTAGAGCAACAGGATCACGAAGATTGCTATCAGCACACTGGAGGAAATAACAATTGAATTCATAAAGATGCCCTTTCTCCATTGTGGTTCGCTCTGTACTTGGTCAGCGGGTCGAATCTTGGTGCACTGGTTTTAGGCCATTCAGGAAGCGTCGCCATTTTTCAACTCCGGTTGTACTTCAGACGACACTTGAATCAGACCTCGGCCGTGGCACTCTTTGCACTTGCGACTGTACATCTGCCCTGTGCCATCGCAAACAGGGCATGTCTCGACGCGACCCCCAGGTTGTTTTGCCCTCGGGACGAGAGAATATGTCACACCCTCATACGTAATGCCGGTTACTTCACTTGTGGTCTCTGATGCTGTCGTCACAACGACTCCTGTATGTAAACGGATCTGCGCCTGTTCTCACGGCGCGCTATCTGGCTAGACCGTTGTCAGCAAACCAGCCCTAAAAAGTGGGGTTTAACAGCCGTTTTGAGGCTTCCTGATAACTCACTTGAAGAGGGGAGTGCGGCAAGTCCGGGAACATGATGCTGCTTTCTCCACTTCCGCCGACACAAACATGCATTATGCCCGATTGCATTTCGTCATTGCGCTTTATGAAATGACTGTATTGAATGTCGTTTTGGTCGGTTAAATCCACGCGAATCAGCGCAGAGGATTTCTCCAGCTCACGTACTTCGAATGTTGTTTGCGTTTGCCGAGTTTCGAGGCCGGCATTGAAGCGCGTATTCAGATCTTCAACCGCCGCTTTGATGGCTTCGCAGAGATAGTTAAGGGCCGTAGGGGCTTTTGCAGCTAAACCCTGTTGCTGTGCAGGTCCATTCTCGACATGCTGCAGCCCCGGTCCGTTCCCGTTGCTGGGTGCATCGACTTTGTTGCCTGAGTTCATATTGGTAAATTCAATGTTAAGCGCTGGGCATGAAAGTGTGCTGCTCACAATTGCTCAGGTTTTGTTTTCTTCATTTGGGCTTAATGACGGCCAGATCTCGGAGAATCAAACCAGCGGAGTTCACGTCGGATCGAAGCCCCAGGCTTCAAGCAATTGTTCGGGCACAAACTTGTTGTGCTTGTTGGCCCGCACCCATTCCTTCAGGGCCACAGAATCAACATATTGCTCGGGCGACAGTTTGAAAACTTTGACCGTTTGTTCAAACGCACTGGGCATCACAAATGATTCGAACGGCTGCGGGTTACACCAGTTCGGATTTCCACGTCGTTTCGCCATAGTATGCTCGGTCGTCTAAGAGGGCGAACTTCAGATGGGCTGACTTAGTTCAGGAAATCTGAAGAGCAGAGGAACAATGTGCTCAACTTTCACCCTAGTCTTCGGCGCTGAGATTGTCAACCGGACGCCACGAAGATAACTCCTGCATGATCAAGATTGGGGCCGTTGTCAATTTCGTTTGGCATACGGTGTGGACTTCTCTTTTGCAAGATTATCCGTAATTGCTTTTCTCCAAGTGACCGCGTTGGCGCGTTCTTCTTGATTGGGAGGCCCAACTTCGACCATGCCTTTCATAGAACTACCGGCTGCGCGGCGACTGAAGCGAAGCTGATTTTGCATGATGTAATCAATACTCTGGGTTAAGGCCTCCGACTGGTAGGAGTTTGCGAAGCTAAAACGAAGATCTTGAGAAGAGTGCGATGCCTTGATTGAGTAGTTACACACCAGCACCCAGAGCCCGTTCTTCCTCACGAACCACACCTTGAGGCATTCCAGCGACGTGCCTGATATGTCACGGTATTCAACACGTAGAGTGCAATTTTCATCGTTGGATTTAACCAGCTCATCCCAGGATGACATCATTGCTAGCGCAATGGCCTTTTCGAATTCCATACTTCCTGCCTTTCCTGTCTACCACTCGAAGCTCCACCTCAGTACCGGCAACACGGCAGGAGTGAAATCGCGTGCGTGGGCTGGTGCGTGTTCTATTATCTGGACCACCCCATTTAGTTTTGTTTGCCTATGCGGCCACACGACCGGCCGTCATCGCTGCACTCCAGGCTGCCGCGTTGGCCCGTTCTACGCTATTGGGAAGCGAAACTTGGACGATACCATTCTCAGAACTGCCTGCCGCCCGGCGGGTGAGTTGACGCTGATGCTCCATGATGAAAGCAAGGTTCCGTGCCAGCATTTCCGAATGAAACGAGTTCTCGAAGTGGACCCCGAGAACCGGGAAGGTGCGAGACACGATGGTCGAATAGTCGCACACTAATGTCCAATGCCCGTGCGTTACCGTCCAGACCTTCAATGATTCAACCAGGTTTCCGGCCACGTTCGGATATTCGATATGTATTGCGCAATCTTCATTTGGCTTGACCATGTCTTCCCAACAAGAAATAACCGCTAGTCCAAGCGCCGTTTCAAATTCCATATTGCCTCCCCGGATGCATCAAGTTTCCTTTAACGAACATTGCCGAAAACTTCGCGACGTAACCGGGACGTAAGCCGTCCTCGTTACAATCCGACATCTCCAGGGTACTCTCAGTGGAAGGTACAGAAATGGTCAAAAGTGAACATTATGGTCGCGCCCATCGGGTGGATGAAAATCTTCTTGCGCTTCAGGATATCTTTAAACATGTATCGAGGATGCGCTCACGGAGGCTTGTGCAAGGCCGGCTTTTTCAGATAACCATTATTCCCATTCCACCGGCGGGAACTGGCTTGTGGTATCGGGCCTCATCATGTGTTCTTGCTTATTGCCGCAAGAAACACAAACTACCCCTATTGTTCTAATTTGAGTTTCTCTTTCAATTTCCTTCTCGCGTACAGCAAGCCAGGCAGTGACAACCGGACCTTTGCACTTCTCACAATGGTGAGCTGAGAGGTGCAGGTACTGTTTTCTTATCTCAGAGGTATGAGCCAAAATCATGCGGTTAGGCTATCGCACCCGCGGATCAATTAACTGTGCAATTTAGAACAGTATCCATTCGCCAGATCTGGGACTATTCAGCATGCCCAGAAGACCCAAGAAACATAAAAGACGCCCAAAGAAAGTAAAGAAGCAGGTGGTCTATACTGCCCACCCCGCCGCAGGGACCAGAAGCTCAGTCATGCAGAATGATGTTGAGAAGAGAACTATGCACGTACAACCCGCCGTTATACTGGACAAATCCCAATTTTCTGAACCTGTTCATGAAGAAGCTCACGCGTGAGCGGGTTGTGCCGACCATTTCGGCAAGAGTTTCCTGGCTTATTTTAGGGACTAACGCCTCCGGTTTTCCTTCCTTCCCAAAACGGGCAAGCAGCAGCAGAATCCGGGCCAGCCGCTTTTCGCTTGAGTTGAAAAGCTGATCAACCAGATCCGCCTCGAACCGGATATTGCGCGACACCAGGTATGCCACAAACAAGTCAGAAAATGTGCGTTGTTGGTGGAGCACCTGCATCATCGCCTTCTTTTCAATTCTGACCACGGTGCAATCGGTCATTGTGCTCGCGGTTGTCATGCGAAGAGGCTGATCTGCAATGCATCCTTCGCCAAAGAAGTCTCCTGCGGCGAGCATCCCGATTGTGGCTTCTTTGCCGCGCGCGGAGACGACCGTAAGCTTTACCCTGCCTTTTTGCAGATAAAATACGGCGTTCGCGGGCTCACCCTGGGTAAAAATGGGCCGTTTCTTGCGAAATTCCAGGATCCGCCTTCCACGGCCAATACTGGCGAGAAAAACCTTTGGATCAAATGACGGAACTCGGATTGCGGGCATGTCCCTCCGGTATCTAGATAAACCGTATTTATAGGAATTTTACGCCCAGCGCCAAGGAATTTGCGTCCGGAACCACTGTTTTCAGTTCAAATGTGAGCATTTGTGAACAGACGGGGCAACCCTGGCTTTCGTAAAATTACTCTAGATGCGGGTGCTCTCCGTGAGTACAGGTGGCGCACATGTTTCGAACAATTCTTGTTATTCTTTTCGTTCTTGGACTTTTGAGCCTCGGCATGAGGAACTCACTTGGGTATTCAGTTATATCGTGCTTGACCTGGCTTACTATTTCTCTTCCATTTTTACAGTTCGCGGGCAAACAGAAAAAACTGTCGCCAGGTTGTCGATCCAATGGCGGCTGTATCTGACCTTCTTCTGAATTCGACGTTTGGCGGCATCCATCAGAAATCAATTTTCAGAACCTCTGCCTCTATACAGCAATTAGAATAATTCATGCCTGCTGGGTTTTCTTACAGCTATTGACAACGCAGCAAGAATTCAGATAGCATCATCTATGGGGTAAAGCACCTCTTCTCCTCTTTCAGGTCCTCTGAACTAAGTCAGTCCATCTGAAGCTCTCCCTCTTAGCTAACAACAACCCCTTGAAGGAGGTTGACATGTTTGCACGCAATATCTCCATCCATCTGAAGCCTAATACGCTTGCCGCTTTTACCGAGACTTTTGAGAAAGAAGTAGTCCCTGTGCTGCGCAAGCAGAAAGGCTTTCAGGACGAAATTACATTCTCCATTCCCGGCGGAGCTGACGTGATTGCGATTAGCCTGTGGGATAACAAAGAAAACGCGGAAAATTACAACCGCACGACCTACCCAGAAGTGCTGAAGCTGCTGGCAAAAGTAATTGATGGAACGCCCAACGTTCGCATCTCCGAGGTCGTTCACTCGACTTTCCATAAGATCGCTGCCGGAGCAGCACCAAGCCCAGTTGCAGCGGGTGTAGCAACTGCAGGCGTGGCAAAAGCCAGCGTAGCAGTGGCCTAAGGCAGCAAGGTTTTTTCCAAGGGGGAGGTTAACTCCATCCTCCCCGTTTTTTTACGTGCGGAGTCAGAGAATCGAGGTTCTCATGTTGACGGAAATCATGAAGTGGGCTTCTGTTGTGGCCTTGATCGTGGCGGTTTTTTCCTGGCATTCTTCTGTAGAGTTCAGAATAGCGGTGCAGTTCATCGTATGTGCAGGCGCTGGGCTGGTGTTCGTGCAGGCGATTCGAGAGAGACAACGCTTGTGGGCCGCCGGGTTTTTCGGAATTGCTGTACTCTTTAACCCCGTCTTACCGGTTGCGTTTTCACGTGGTATTTTTCTCTGGTTGGATGCAGTATGCCTCACCATGTTTCTGGTCTCTCTGGCTTTGTTGAAGACGAGCCCGCGACTTTCTGTTGTTTCCATTACCGACTCCGGTCCGCGAAACCAGTCATTGTAAAAAACCAACTTCAGGAGGGTCGACGATCACTTTACCGAGGCGCTAACGTGCGTTCGGTGGAATCGTGTCCACTTCGGACGGTGTGAGCTGAGAGCGATCGCAATAACCGTATCCTTTGAGACATGCCGCGTAGTTGCGCTGGTGCTCCGCAACAGTCAGTGCATTGGCTTCCAGTTCGGTGAGTCTGGAGTAGTCGCATGACGCTCCACCCTTCTTGCAATTCGATAGATTGCGCTGATGTTCAGCCCTGGCTACTGCCGTTGCTTCGGATGAAGTCAGTTTTGAGGGGTCGCAAGAACCCCAATCCTCCCTGCAATTGGAGAGGTTACGCTGATGTTCGGCGACCGTCACATTCCTGGCTTCCGATAGCGTCAGTTTGGAATGGTCGCAAGATTCTATACCTTCCGTACAGTTGGAGAGATTGCGCCGACGGTCGGCGACGGCCACCTCCTTTGTTTCCGCCTGAGTCAGTCTGGAATGATCGCAGGCTTCCCAGCCCTCACTGCAGTTCGAGATATTACGCTGGTGTTCAGCAACAGCCACATCCTGCGCTTCGGACAGGGTCAACTTGGAGTGATCGCAAGACCCCATACCGTCCATACAGTCGGAGATGTTATGCCGGTATTCGGCGACAGCTAACGCGTTCGCTTCCGGCTGAGTCAATTTGGAATGGTCGCAAAATCTCTCACTATCCCTGCAGTTGGAGACATCGCGCTGATGCTCGACGAAGGCCACCTCGCTTAGCTCCGACGGAGTCAGTTTAGAGCGATCACACAACCCCAAGGCGCTTTTACAAGCGGAGAGATTCTGCTCGCGGGCAGACTCGGCCGATTGCCCAACTGCCGGAACCCGCGACAGGCCAAAGCAAACTACCAGAAACCAAAGACATCTTCGGATGCTAATTTTCATTGTTCGCCGCCTTTCGCAGCTTTGAAGTTCTGTTTAGGATTGGAGTCCAGTTTTTTGCGGGTCACCCAAACGTCAACCTCGCCAGATGTTCAGATGGATAGATGGATCCGGGAATCGCTTTCCCCAAAACACCTATGGATTCACGTGTAAATTGGATTGTAAATTCAGAAAGGCAAGCAATCTGCTCAAAACCGCTCACATTTGTTATTGAGCTAACAAGCAACGGCCATCGTTGAGAGAGGCCCCGGGGTTATTGCACGCTTCATAGCAGTTTGCCAACGGCAGATCGCATACCCGATCACTGATTTTCGGGTTTGCGCGGGTATTTGGCGCATTCATGTTTTTGGAACTCTACGCGCACCTTATCCTGATAGGCTTTTCTGGCCTGTTCTCTGGAAATCCTTTCGCCCGCGATCATGGCAAAGCTGACATACACCCACCCGCAATTGTCGCAGGATGGGTCGCGAAAGCTCTTCTCATCTGCCCAGGTTAAGTTTCTTGCCATTGTGGCTCTCCATTGTGGCCTCTTCTTTTTCGCAGTTCATAGGATCACGATTTCAGCCCAGACTTGATAGGTGGTCCGATCTGGCAGAAAGCAGAAGAAATGGGCGGTAACAGCGCCTTGCTCCCAGCAAATTGCGTGAAACACATCTTCAATTATTTCTTATGACGTTCCCATGACCGCTCTCGGCAGAACGTCTTGCACGATGACGCCGCCTGTCGATTCAGTTTGCAGAGAGCAGGTGTTCACACTAGTTTACTCTCTTTCGCCTGATTGGAATATGATCAAACCGCCGGCTTGGTCAACGGCACTGATAAATCCGTGCGCCGACACAACCCTATTTATGAAACAAGCTCTACTCCCTGCTTGATCTGTTTCATTGAGGATACTTCTGTGACATAATCAACGGGCTCATACGAGTGCTTCCTAAAGCCCGCTCCTCAGTTTTCTTTTGCGGTCTGGACATATCTACAAAGAATCACTCTATATTGGATTTTCATTATGGAAGAGAATCGTTTCCTCTGCGTGAGGTGTCAAAGCTGCCAGAACGCTGAGCTCATACCTCTGGTCGAACTGAAGACGATAGACCAGAGGCAGCAACAGTATCAGCCCCCGGTTCGATTCGATGCGCGTTGTTACAAGTGCCAGGGTGAAGGAGAATACTCTGGGCTGGATGTCTTTTCGGCCGACATTGAGTCAAAGCCAGAGAGGTTCCAGAATCATCCCGCTTTCCGATTGGTCGCGGCCTGAGTGCGCAAGAAAAGCTCCGATACACTCGGCTTAGGTAAGGCCCTTTCTCCGCCGATCTGCAGTTGAAGTCCGACGTTATTTGTGTCCATCGTCTAGAAATGCCTTAAGTTTATGGGAGTGCGCCGGCCTGCGAAGTTTTCGCAGGGCCTTGGCTTCGATTTGACGAATACGTTCGCGGGTGAGGGCAAATGTCTTGCCAACTTCTTCCAGTGTGTGTTCGGAGCCATCTTCCAGACCAAAGCGCATCCTGACCACCTTCTCTTCCCGGGCCGTAAGGGTATGCAGCACGTGGGCAGTCTGTTCCTGCAGGTCCACTTTGATGACGGCGTCTGCCGGCGACACTTCATTGCGGTTTTCGATGAGATCACCGAGGCTGGTATTGCCGTCCTCGCCGATCGGCGTTTCCAGCGAGACCGGCAGTTGTGCAATCTTCAAGGCCTTGCGCACTTTGGCGGCAGGAATGTCTATATGCCGGGCAATCTCTTCCGTCGTAGGCTCATGGCCCAGTTCCTGCAGCAATTTTCGCGAGATACGATTTACTTTGTTCACGACCTCGTACATATGCACGGGCAGGCGGATGGTGCGCGCCTGGTCGGCAATGGCGCGGGAGATGGCCTGGCGAATCCACCAGGTGGCATAGGTCGAAAACTTATAACCACGGCGGTATTCGAACTTATCAACCGCCTTCATGACCCCCAGGTTGCCTTCCTGGATCAAGTCGAGGAAATGAAGCCCCCGGTTCATGTATTTCTTGGCGATGGAAACAACCAGGCGTAAGTTGGCTTCAATAAGTTCATGTTTCGCCTGATCTGCGTCCACCGTTGCCTGGATGATTTTGCGTTTGGTGTGCTGCAAGTCGTGGAAGCTCACTCCGGCGTCGCTTTCCAGTCGTTCCAGATCCTGACGATACTGCCGCTGGGACTTACGGTATTCTTTTTGGAGTTCTTCGCTGCGCGTGCCGGCAATCTTTTTTTCCAACTTGCTGAGCTCGTATTCGAGTGAGCGCATGACGTCCACGGTTTTGGTCACTCGATCAGCCAGACGCATCAGCTCGGATTTGGTGAATCCCAGGTTGCGGATGAGGCGCGAGATGCCAACGATTTCACGGGCCAAGCGGTGACGGCAGCGGCGGTATGCGGATGTCTTGTTTCTTGCTTTGATCGTGCGCAATTTTTCAGCAAGGAGATTGGCTTTTTGGTAGCGCTTTTGCAACTCGTCGAAGCGGGGGATGAGATGCTTAAGGCGCTTCTGCAAAACTTCTTCGGTGATCTCTTCCTCATCGAAAACGACGATCTCTTTGATGGAACCTACGCCACGCTTTAGATTCTCACCGATCGTGATGACATGACGAATCACGACAGGTGAGCGGGAAAGCGCTTTGAGCACGCACAAGTGCCCGCGCTCGATGCGCTTCGCAAGATCAACCTCACCTTCGCGAGTGAGCAGATCCACCATGCCCATCTGCCGCAAATAAATGCGTATGGGGTCGTCGGTCTTATCAAGAGCGCCGGCCGTCAAGTCAAGCTCGACTTCATCGCCGGCCGCGGTATCTTCCTGGTCAAACCCTCTTGCGCGGGCCATAGACGGCAGGACAGGTTGGCGCTCAAGCACGTCAATGCCCTGGCTACCTATAGTGATGAGAAGGTCATCCAAATCTTCAGGAGAAGAAGAGTCGTGCGAAATCAGGCCATTCATCTCGTTGTACTTGAGATGGTCTTTGTCTTTCTCTGCATGAATGAATTTTTTAATGCCTTCCCCCGATCCTTAATGCTCGTGCTTCGAATCTATGGTGTTCGTATTTGGAATTGATCAACGTGAGCGTAATTCCATACCATGAAAACGACTTTCATTTTTAGTACGTTCGGGGGGAAACGCTTCTTGCACATCCATCGGCCGGCCATCCAGGTTTGCGCCATTGAGCTTTTGGATGGCTTCATTTCCCTCACGGTCGTTGCTCATGAGCACATAGGCAAACCCGAGTGAGCTCCCGGTGTTATGGCTACGCATGATTCCGGCCCTGAGTACTCTCCCGTAGCTTTCAAATAGTGTCTGCACCTGATTCGCATTGGTCAGCAAATTCAAATTTCCGACGTAGATTCTTTTCATGGCTATCTTCTCCGGATTTACGATTCGCCAATGAAGGCCGCTCATGATGAGATTTTCAGTCGTTTCGGCAAAAACTTTCACAGGCTAACGCTTCTTAATCCCTCATTGACCATCAGAATCAGCGGGCGCCTTTGTGGGAACATCATCGGAGGCTGCCTCCCCAATGAATTCCTCGGAGCTCTCCAAGCCCACGACAGCGGTCTGCTTCTCGAGCTTGCGCTGCTGTTTGCGGACTAGTTTTTCGAGCTGTTTCTGCTTTCGGGCGCGTTCTCTCTGAAGTTTACCGAAGGTGCTGCCAGGTCTGCCGGACATACATCCTCCTAATCCTGGGATTGGACGACCCGCTGTCATAGAAGAAAACGAAAGAAGTCCGGAGAGCTAAAGTAGAGAGGCGACTGACATGCAATCGCCTCAAAAGCTAGCGATTAAAGGGGCTGTACATTCTCGGCCTGGAGTCCCTTAGGCCCTTTGACAACGTTGAATTGAACGGCCTGGCCTTCTTGCAGACTGCGAAATCCATTGCTCTGGATGGCCGTGTGATGCACGAAAACATCTTCGCCACTCTGGCGGCTGATAAAGCCAAACCCTTTGGAGTCGTTAAACCACTTCACTGTACCTTGTTCCATGTGTTTCTTTTCCTTTGTTTCGATTTACGTTGAAATGAGTCGGAGGATACTGCAGGGCAGGGGCTGCTGATCAGACAAGAACTGCTCACAACCAATTCAATTTGACGTGCTTTGATCATAGCACAATAGTCCCCCCGGTTCCTTAGTTCTTAGGAGGTTAGGAGCAGTTCGGCATAATGTTCCTGGCATGGCCGGCTATGTAAACGTACTCGAAGCCCAGAAAGTGTTTTGGAACCGCCTCGGTGATTTCCAGGCAGTTGAACTTCAACTCCCGGCCAGTTTCCACGATCTTGCGGAATGCCCTGCGGAAAGTCCGGTCCTTTCCGAACCCTAAGACAGACACTCTCACAGGTGCGGCCATATAGAAAAAAGTCCACCCGATCTTGCGCAAATACTTATCTAATCTGTGCCCTTCAAAATTGGTTACAACCCTCCAACCCTTGGAATAGGGTTCGCTTTCCAGGTTGAACGATTCCGGCAAGGTTATGCCTTCCTCGATCATGATAGTTCCGTTCTTGATTCCTGATGACATGACGAATGCTCCTTATCTTGGAAGAGTGGGAGGCGCTCTAGCACCATCTGAAGATGATTCCGTCAGATTGCGCAAAGTACCGTTTGGAGGGGGTATCTCGGAAGGATGCGTAAGAGACAACTCAAGTATACGCCCGAACCAGAGCGAATGCCAGCACTAATTGTGTTGAGTTTCAGTGTGGGAAACAGTATAGTTGCGAACAGCTACTTCCCGGAGACACGGTCCCTATCAGTCGGGCCTTCGTCGATGCAGCCCATTTGCATTGCGAGGTGCCACATGCGATCTGGCCTGGTTTTTACGGCTTCCATAAAGGTGCCTAATCGTTTCCTGCTTTGCCGGATCGTTTCGGCGTCTATTACCCAGCTCCACCGTCCCGGCGCTTCGGTGCCAGAGACCATTAATGACTCACTCAGTGCAGTGAATGACAAATCTCTGGCGATTGCCAAAAGGGCAAACTGAAAAGCTATTGATGACCAAATTACGAACTCGCTCGGCAAGCCGCAGCAGGATTTTGCTCATTGACAATAGCCCGCGTGAAAAACAAATCCGGGCCATTATGCTGCATACGCATGGATATGACGTGGAATTGACTGCCAATCTGGAAGACGCATATCTTTTCTGCCGAACCGAGCAGCCTGACTTGGTGCTTCTGGCTTTGAGCGAGGAACGTGGCGCAGAGTTACAACTTTGGAACCGGATCAAACGCTCTAATCCGTTGCAGCGGGTCGCTTTTTTAATTAACAATTCGTTGCATCACCACCCCGTTATCACCCTGATTGATTCAATTCCAAAACGGGATGACCCAGCAGATTTTGTTGAAAGAGTCCGGACGTTTTTAGCAGCTTGATGCCTCGTCGAAGTTGCGGAGATTGTCAAGCTTTACGCTTGGCCGAACGAACATGGTTTTGAAACATAGCTTCGAGACATAACTTCGGACATATGTTTCAACCTCATTATTTACTTGAATCGTTGTTTGGAGGTAACAATGCCCTGGAACGGAAGTGTAGGTATTCCCTTTACGGTATCGTCTGTTTACATGCATGCGCCAAAAGTCTCAGGCGTTTATGCCATATTCACAGATAAGAATTGGATCTGCTTCGAAGAGAGCGACGATATCCATGGGTCTTTAATGGAGCACATTTGGAAGAGAGCTTCGTGGACCAGAAATCCTGGGCCTAAATATTTCGCCTTTGAGCCACTCACCGGTCCTGCGCGAGGGCTTCGGAAACAAACCCTCAATGCTGAATATTCAGCGGCATTCGTTTGCCATGAGGCCGCGTCGGTCTAAGCAAAGACCCTCGCCTGGCAGTGCTCTCAAAGTCACGCCAGCTAGTCTCCTCACTTTTCCTTGAATCTCGTCTTCTTGTAGCCGGATGGCTTTCTTGTAGCCGGATGGCTTTCGTCGGCGCCGTTGCCTCTATGCCTCTATAAGTAATTCTCCTTAGATCTTCCAGCGCTTTCGTTGTGCAGATCCACGATCAGCAATGTTCAGGTGGATCCTACCGGGCAAAAATGCTGGTTCGTGCCGTAGCACAGATCATGTTTGCCAGGGAGAGCTATTCCCTGCAGGCGCAATTGCGCATTAGGAATCCTCCCCCCGGCGGGGACCCGAGATTGTCATATGCCTTGCAGCAGTTCACAGTTGGGCGGGCGCGTAAGAGTTAATCTCGCAATTCAACAAGATTTCTTCAAACTCCGGTTTTTGCCAAGTCATATTCTGTCTTCCTCCTTGAATGTTTGAATCTAAAGCGTCCCGAATCATAGGGCTTAGTCATCCGACAATCAAGTTTCGGCCCGTTAAATTTGCTGATTCAACGGTTAAGTTAACCGAATGAAACTTGACTGCTCTTGGGGAGCAGCAGCGGGAACCCTTGTGCGTGAACGGTAGCATGCATTCAGTTGACACTCAAAGTGGTGTCATTATTTCTGGTGCACTCTGGCGCTGCTCAAAACGTGGACCTTAATATTGAGCTATGAATTTAACGGCCTGGTCCGCTGGACGAATCGAATTGGAAGCATGAGAGCGGGAACGGAATCTATGGTTGGGGCAATGGTGATCTGGAACCAAGATGGCAGTTCGACCAGTGTTTCGGCTTCCGCGGATGCCTCTTCTCTCGGTCAGCCAGTAAAGTTCACTGTCCGTAGTTTGGGGTGATGCCCCAGTTCGGGAATGCCGACGGGGTACGTACAGTTTAAGGTAACTGCCCCAGTTTGATCGCTCACACACACAGGCCACGATGACGCCTAAATTACTGAGCCCATCCCCGCTATGATTAGCGTGCCTCTAAGGTATTCCACTAACTATCCAGAGAAATTCACCCAAGGGTTGGGGGCGTTAAATCGCAGGCTGCCACGTTAAAACTGTTAAATCCAGTAGTACACACCCCCTATGTATCAGTAGATTCCCCTGTGATATGCTCATCCGCTAGAAGCTGCCTGGTATGCAAAAACCTGATAATCATCAATTGGGTAATGCTGTGCAAGAGTCTGGCAATGCCGCTCAGAGCCACAAAAATGTGGGTTCCGACCGAGCCACATTACACGACCCGGACGGTCCATCCCTTGTTGCGCATTCTAAAGTGACAGCTTCCAGCGCAGATTCTTCCTTATCATCAGACGCGGAAGCCGCAGGCCAACCTACGAGGGAACAGGAGAGGGCTGAACTTGCAAGCGTGCTGGGAACGGAGATATTCAAGCGCTCGCCGAAGCTTTCCCGTCTGCTGACCTACCTCTGCGATAAGTATTTCAGTGGTGAAGGTGGCGAGCTCAAAGAATACAGCATCGCCGTGGATGTGCTTGGACGCGATACCGAGTTTGATCCGCAGCTTAATGCCGTGGTACGGGTTGATACCCACCATCTGAGGAAACGGCTCAAGCAGTTCTATGCCGGTGAGGGGAGTGGCCACCGGCTCCAAATTATTATTCCCACAGGACAGTACACTCCGAAATTTGTGCTGTATCCAGACTCTGGCCAGCCGCAACACAACGAGCCCCAGGAGGCAGAATTAACAGATGAGGCGCTGACGCTAGCAGGCGAGGGTAGCGAGGAAGAAAATCTGGAAGGAGACAGAGCAGAAGAGGAAAAATCAAAACCCTTCTCACCCAGTTGGTTGCGGCTTGCCGTGGGATTGGCTGCCGCCGCACTGGTGGGCGGGTTGCTATGGATAACGATTGACCGGTCGCACCCCACCGATGGGAAAAATACAACTCAAAACAGAACGGCAGGACCTGTTGTTTCGCAGGCGGGAGATGCGGCGCAAAACAAAACGGGCCCTGCTGCCGTTGCGCTGGGAGAGGCCCAAGGAATACGCATTTTGGCGGGCGATCATCAAGGCAACTATGTTGACAAAGCCGGCCATCTTTGGCTGTCAGACCGCTACTTTAAAGGCGGCGAAACCTTTCGCCGCGATTCTCGCGAGATCGCGCGCACACAAGATCCGGAAATCTTTCGCAACGGCCGGCAAGGCCAATTCGTATACGAGATTCCCCTAAGTCCGGGAACCTACGAACTGCACCTCTACTTCGCCGAGACCGGTTTTGAGAGTGAGGCCCTGCGCAGCGTCAGTCTCGCCATCAATGGGTTGCCGGTTTCAACGCTGGATGTGGCTTCCGATGCCGAGGGCGTGAATACCGCCACCATGAAGATTTTTAAGGACATCTCTCCGGCGAAGGACGGCATATTGCAGTTGACCTTTCAGGGCACTGGCCCCAGTTTCGTAAACGCCCTGGAAATTCTGCCGGGCACTCCCGGCAAGATGCTTCCTGTCCGCATAGCGGCGCGTGACACAACTTATCGCGACCAACTCGGCCATGTCTGGATGCCGGACCAGTACTTTCTCGGCGGCCGCAGGTCTTCCCGAAAGACGGCTATCGAAGGTACAGGAGATCCAGAGCTGTATATTGCGCAACGGTTCGGACATTTCACCTATTCCATCCCGGTGGCCGAAGGCGGCCACTATGCCATCACGCTGTATTTTGCCGAGACCTACTTCGCCACTCCCGAGTCGGTGGGCGGAATTGGAAGCCGAGTATTTGATGTTTATTGCAACGGTACCACGCTCTTGAAAGACTTTGATATTCTCAAGGAGACCGGCGGCGTCGGAAACCAGGCTGTGGTCAAGGTTTTCCACAATATACCGGCTTCGCCCCAGGGCAAGATCAACCTCACATTTGTTCCTATCAATAACTACGCCCTGGTCACCGCCGTCGAGGTAACTGAGGAATAAGGCTTGGCGCGCTGATAAAAGTGTTTCTCCATGGCGTCCTGTTGTACAACCGGACATAAATTTATTGTCCAGTCGTACAACACATCTTCCATTTAGGGAAAAGACAACCAGATCGAAAATTCACCCGTTGTTTTCTGAGTGTGGCGCCGAAGCCCACCTTTCAGCAGTCCACTCGGTTAAATTAACCGTTTCGACGCGTTAATTTAACCCGATGAAACTTGATTCCACCCGGAAAGCAGAGCACACTGCCGCACCTGATCGAGCTAGGTTCCATTTGAGATACAAATGCCACAAATAAGCAAGGCAAATTGACCTGCATAAGCAAAACGAATCACAACGTAAACCCATAGCCAGTACGAAAGCCTGAGGAGGAACATACGAAGTGAAAAACGAGAGAGGAACTTCGCTATTTTTCGGTTTGGCTGTACTTCTGCTGTTTGCCAATCTGCTCGCATCGGCCCAAGTCAGCGTCGTAACCCAGCACAACGACCTTGGGCGAACCGGGCAAAACCTGAACGAAACCGTGCTGACGCCATTGAACGTGAACGCTACCCAGTTTGGCCTGCAGTTCAAGGTTGCGGTTGATAACCAAATCTACGCAGAGCCGCTGGTCGTGGCGAATGTCAGCATTGGCGGGGGCACGCACAATGTGGTCTACGTTGGGACGACGAGTAATAGCGTCTACGCCTTTGACGCCGACAGCGGGACCCAGTACTGGCACGTAAATCTAGGGACCCCGATCGCCAACACCAATTACGGCGCCGGATGCGTGGATATCAACGGCAACGCGGGAATCGTCGGCACGCCGGTGATTGATCCTGCCAGCGGAACACTTTACGTGGTGAATTCTCTCAACAATGCCGGTGCCTTTTCGTTCATGTTGCACGCACTCGATATCATCACGGGAGCTGACAAAGCCGGAAGCCCGGTCCAGATCACGAATAGCGGCTTCAGCGCCCTGGCGCAGAACCAGCGGGCGGGGATGGCGCTGGCCAGTGGCACTCTCTTGATTCCCTTCAGTTCGCACTGCGACATGGGGACGTATCACGGATTCCTTTTTTCCTACAACCCCACGACCTTGGCGAAGCTGGCAGTTTTTAATACCTCCCCAACGGGCAATGGCGACAGCCTGTGGATGTCGGGACAAGGGCCGGCGGTGGATTCTGCCGGCAACATTTATTTCGGAACCAGCAACGGGACCTGGGACGGTGTTTCGAATTTCAGCGAGAGCTTCATCAAGCTCAGCAGCAGCCTGGGATTGGTTGACTGGTTTACGGCTGGGAACCACGCCACCCTCGATGGAGGCGATTTGGACCTCGATACCTCCGGACCACTGTTGATTCCACCGGGAGGCCGCCTGGTCATGGTCGGCAAATCTTCGACGGGGTATGTGGTTGATACCGCCAGTCTGGGACACCTGGGGGACGGAACCGCGGTGCAGACCATCAAGCTCGGAGCGGCTCTTCATGGAAGCCCTGTGTATTGGAACAGCGGAGTGAATGGTCCCGAAGTCTACATGTGGGCTCAAGGTGACAACCTGAAGGCGTTTCAGTTCAACGGGAACAACTTGAACCTGCCGAACTTTCAGACCGGGCCAGATTTTATTGGCGGAGAACCTGGAGCCTATCTTGCGATTTCGGCCAGCGGAAACACCAACGGCATCGTGTGGGCCAACGCGGTCCTGAGTGGCGACGCCAATCACGGTTCGGTGCCCGGCGTCCTTCGTGCGTACGACGCCAACAAGATTTCCACAGAACTTTATAACAACCAACAGAACGCCACCCGGGATAGCTGCAACCTCTTTGCTAAGAATGGCTATCCCACAATTGCCAACGGCAAGGTGTATCTGGGCAGTTTCGGCGCAGCCAACGCCGGTACCGGACAACTCTGCGTCTATGGGCTGTTTCCGACCAATTGTCCTATACCCACCGCACCGAGCGGACTGACGGCGACGGCAGCTTCCGGCAGCCAGGTCAACCTGAGCTGGACGGCAAGCACGGCGACGCCCTGCACCGTGAGCTATAGCATCTTTCGCAGCACGACTCCCGGGTTTACACCCTCGAGCAACAATCAGGTTGCGAGCAGTGTGTTCACCACCACTTTCTCGGACAATACGGCTACGCCGTCTACTACTTATTTTTACCTAGTGGAGGGCAATGATCCAAAAGGCGCATCCGCTCCCTCGAACCAGGCCATGGTCACAACCGGACCGCCGATTACGAACATTGCGATCAACGCCGGCGGGCCGGCGGTGAGTCCGTTCTTTGCCGATGAGGATTTCAATGGCGGCACTACCATCAACCATGCCAATACCATCGATTTGAGCGGCGTGACCAACCCAGCGCCCATGGCTGTGTACCAGACCGCGCGAATCGGGACTTTCAGCTACGTCATCCCGGGCTTTGCTCCCGGCTCGAGTCAGAAGGTACGGCTGCACTTCGCCGAGACCTTCTTCGCGACTGCCGGCTCCCGCACCTTTAACGTGTTCATCAACACCACTCAGGTATTGAGCAACTTCGATATCTTTGCCACCGCGGGCGCCAAGAACAAAGCCGTGATCGAGGAGTTCACGGAGAACGCAGATGCCAACGGCGTCTACACGATCACATTCAACGCGCTGGTCAACAGCTCGCTGATAAGCGGGATCGAAATCGTTCCCGGTGCCGGTGGTTGCACGATAGTGCCTACCGCGCCAAGCGGGCTGGGGGCGACGGCGGTTTCCAGCAGTCAGATCAACTTGAGCTGGACTGCGAGCACGGCGTCGGGCTGCACGATTAGCTACAATGTTTTCCGCAGCACCACGTCAGGCTTCACGCCTTCCAGCAGCAACCAGATCGCCAGCGGTGTGAGCGGGACGTCTTTCCCGAATACGGGACTGACGGCCAACACTACATACTTCTATCTGGTAGAGGCTACGGACACGGCCGGTACATCGGCGGCATCCAACCAGGCCAGCGCAACCACGCTTCCCTCTTGCACGATAGTGCCCAGTACACCAACTGCGCTGGGGGCGACGGCGGTTTCCAGCAGCCAGATCAACTTGAGCTGGACTGCGAGCACAGCGTCGGGCTGCACGGTCACCTATAACGTTTTCCGCAGCACTACGTCGGGCTTCACACCTTCCAGCAGCAACCAGATCGCCAGCGGTGTGAGCGGGACGTCTTTCCCGAATACTGGACTGACGGCAAACACTACGTACTTCTATCTAGTAGAGGCTACGGACACGGCCGGTACATCGGCAGCCTCCAACCAGGCCAGTGCAACCACGCTGCCAGCCACCGCCCTCCAGATCAACTGCGGCGGGCCGGCGGTGAGTCCATTCGTTGCCGACGAGTTCTTCGCTGGCGGCGCCACCATCAATCATCCCAACACCATTGATCTGAGCGGTGTGACGAACCCGGCGCCCATGGCCGTGTATCAAACCGGACGCATTGCGAGTTTCACTTACACGATTCCCGGCTTCACCGCTGGGTCGAGCCATACGGTACGGTTGCACTTTGCCGAAACCTACTGGGGTACGGCAGGTAGCCGAATCTTCAACGTAACCATCAACGGCACTGCGGTATTGACGAACTTCGATATCTTCGCGACCGCGGGCGCCAAAAACAAGGCCGTCATCGAGCAGTTCACGGAGAATGCAAATTCCAGCGGCCAGTACGTGATCGTCTTCACTCCGGTGAAGGACAACTCCCTGGTTAGTGGAATCGAGGTCCAATAGAGACCCCTTAAACGGACACGACTTGGGGGAAGGCTAGCAGTGACCAAAACGGCCCGAGTAGATTTACGCCGAACTACTCGGGCCGACTTTGGCGCGGATTTGCGGAAACGATAGAGAGAGGGCTATTCGAAAGTTTCTATAAAAGGAGAATCAACGATGAGGAAGCTGTCGCTGTTACAGGAATCGGAAAGCTTAAGCTCAAAAGAGTTTCGTACCGATCGCTCCGTGCGAATGAGACTGCAGTCTATTTCAGGTGCGGGTCTATCTTTGCTGTTCATGATGGCCGTGCTATTACTTCTGGCGCCGCTGGCCAACGCACAGGTACAGAATTGGGGAACGCCGGTCTTTGCTGATGAGTTCAACGGCGCGGCCGGGGTTTTTACGCCCACCAGCAGCAACAACCAGTTTTGGACTTTCAATACCGGCCAGGGCGTCTTTGGCACCGGCGAGATCGAAGACATGATTGACGATGGCACCACGTCTTATCTCGACGGCAACGGCCATCTGGTCATCAAGACTTACTTGTCAGGCAGTACCTATTTCTCTGCCCGCTTCAAGTCGCAGCTCAACGGCGGTCGTGGCTTTGACTTTCAATACGGCAGAGTCGAATCGAGCATTCAAATTCCTACCAGCCAGGCCATCTGGCCTGCCTTCTGGATGCTGGGCGACAACGGCGTCACCTGGCCGGGCTGCGGCGAAATTGACATCATGGAGAACAACGGCGCCAAGCCGACCCAGATTAAGGGAACCATCCATGGCATCGGCTATGCGAACACCGGCTTGGGGGCGCACTTCAATTCCGCAACGCCTCTCCCCAATGGATTTCATAAGTACGGCCTGATTTGGTCGCCTTTTTTGGTCCAGTTCTATGTTGATGATCCGACCAACATCTATGCCAGTTATACGCCCGGCGAAGTCATGGGCGTCGGCACGAATCCCAGCAACGGCGCATCAACGCTCGGCCAGTGGGATTTCTTTGGCCATCCCTTCTTTGTCATCTACGATGTGGCGGTGGGCGGCGGATTCGTCGGACCTCCGGGCGCGGGCACGGTCGTGCCGCAGTTCATGAATATTGACTACGTTCATGTTTACCAGACGCCCGCGCCGGCGAGCGTTACAGCTTTGACCGCGACGGCGATTTCCAATAGCCAGGTGCAGTTGAGTTGGGGCGCCAGCGCGACCGCAGCCAGCGATCCTGGTATTACCTACAACATCTTTCGCAGCACCACGGCGGGTACAGCGCACAACATCTCGAATACCGACATGACCCACATGATCTCCACCGGTGTTCATGGAACCAGCTTTACCGACGTTCTGCTGACTCCGGGTACGACCTACCACTACGTGGTTACAGCAACAGGCCAGGAGTCGGGCGAATCCCCTCTCTCCAATGAGGCCAGTGTCACACTGCCCACGACAGGGACGAATGTCCAGGCGATTGCCATCAATTCCGGCGGCCTGGTGGGAACAGATAACTTTGTGCAAGACATCGGCTATAACCTCGGGGCCTCGAATGCGTATCCCGACGTGATTGATGTTTCCAAGGTCGTCAACCCTGCTCCGCAGGGTGTCTACCGCACTGAGCGTTGGGGACCGACCACCTATACCATTCCCAACCTGACACCCGGCGCCAGTTACACCGTACGTCTTCACTTTGCCGAGACCGCGGTTACTGCGGCCGGCCAGCGGGCCTTTAACGTTGCCATCAATGGCACGACAGTGCTATCGAACTTTGACCTCTTTGCCGCTGCCGGCGGAGAGTTCATAGCCAACATTCAGCAATTTAATGTGACGGCAGACAGCAGTGGCAAGCTCACAATCGCTTTTACCCTCGGGACGAACGGGGCGCCACACACAAATCCCAGCCTCAGGGGTATCGAGGTCATCCCAGCTACCACCCCGGACTTCACCATCTCGGCTACTCCAGGTTCGCAGACCGTGGCCGCGGGAAGCAACACCAGCTACACGGTTGCAGTCGCTGCCAAGAATGGGTTTACCGGAACCGTGGGGTTAGGCATCAGCGGTTTGCCCTCCGGTGCGAGCGGCAGCTTCAACCCAACCTCAGTCAGCGGTTCGGGCTCTTCCGCGCTGACGGTTACAACCAGCAGCTCGACTCCGGCAGGAACCTACACGCTCACTATCACGGGCACGAGCGGCAGCTTGTCGCACTCTGCCGGCGTGACGCTGGTCGTCACCGCCACGCCGCCGCAACCGCCTTCGAACCTGACGGCGGCTGCGACTTCCAGCTCCGCGATCAGCTTAAATTGGACGGCGTCGCCGACCTCCGGCGTTACCTACGATGTCTTCCGCAGCACGACATCAGGGTTTACGCCCTCGAGCAGCAACCAGATCGCGAGCGGGGTGAGCAGCACATCCTTCCCGGATTCGGGGTTGACGTGCAACACCGCGTACTTCTATCTGGTGGAAGCGGCGAACTCGGCGGGCACATCAGCGGCGTCCAACCAGGCGACCGCAACTACGCAAACCTGCCCACAAATACAACCACCCTCGAACCTGACGGCGACTGCGACTTCCAGCTCCGCGATCAACTTGAGTTGGACGGCATCGCCGACCTCCGGCGTTACCTACGATGTCTTCCGCAGCACGACGTCGGGCTTCACACCTTCGAGCAGCAACCAGATTGCAAATGGCGTGACGAGTACTTCCTTCTCGAATACAGGGTTGACGTGCAACACCGCGTACTTCTACTTGGTAGAAGCAGCCAACTCGAGCGGCACCTCCACGCCGTCCAACCAGGCGAGCGCAACCACACAAACCTGTCCGACAACTCTTGTTCAGATCAACTGCGGCGGACCAGCGGTGAGTCCATTCGTCGCCGACGAGTTCTTCGCCGGTGGCGGCACCATCAACCACGCTAACACCATCGATCTGAGCGGGGTGACGAACCCGGCGCCCATGGCCGTGTATCAAACCGCACGCATTGCGAGCTTCACTTACACGATTCCCGGCTTTACCGCTGGATCGAGCCATACGGTGCGGCTGCATTTTGCCGAGATCTACTGGTCAGCCGCCGGGAAGCGGGTCTTCAACGTGAGCATCAACGGGACGACGGTATTGACGAATTTCGATATCTTCGCGACCGCGGGTGCCAAGAACAAGGCCGTGATCGAGCAGTTCACGGGGAACGCAAATGCCAGCGGCCAGTATGTGATCAAGTTCACGCCGGTGACAGACAACTCCCTCGTGAGCGGGATCGAAATCCAGTAACAGCAAGCCAGCAAGAGAAAACCTGAAGATGGGGAGATCCTAGGATCTCCCCATCGGCAAGTCAGGTCGTCGCTAGTTTGCGTCCACACGTGAGAAGTAGCAATGCGTGTAAATGAACTCAAAGGAGTAAGGATTGGTGAAGATGAGAACCTCGCTGTTGCTGTTGGCAATCGCTTTGATGTTGTTCGCGCTTCCTGCGGGCGCACAGGTACAGATTAACGCGGGCGGACCCGCGGTGGCACCGTTTGTTGCCGACCAGGACTTCAGCGGCGGCACTACTATCAACCACGCCAACACCATTGACCTGAGTGGGGTCACCAACCCGGCTCCCATGGCGGTCTATCAGACAGCGCGCATTGGAAGTTTCAGTTATACGATTCCTGGCTTCACGGCTGGTGCCAGCAACACCGTGCGGCTGCACTTTGCCGAAACCTATTGGAGTACGGCGGGGAGCCGAATCTTCAACGTGACCATCAACAGCACGCAGGTATTGACCAATTTCGATATCTTCGCCGCCGCGGGAGCCAAGAACAAAGCCGTGATCAAGCAGTTCACGTTAAATGCAAATTCCAGCGGCCAATATGTGCTGCAGTTCACCGCGGTAAAAGACAAATCACTGGTGAGCGGAATCGAGGTCCTAGGGCAGGGAAGTCCTCCCCCTGATTTTTCACTGACGGCGAGCCCAACCAGCGCGACCGTGAATGCCGGCGCCAGTACCACCATTTCCATTACTTCCACCGCGAGTGGCAGCTTTAGCGGGACGATCAGCCTGAGCGCCAGCGGACTGTCAACCAGCGCGACTGCCAGCTTTAATCCAGCTTCCATCGGCGCGCCCGGATCTTCAACGCTGACCATTTCTACATCAAGTTCAACGCCAAGCGGTTCGTCGGTCGTTACCATTACGGGAACAAGTGGCAGTCTGACCCACACAACCACAGTGACACTGAATGTGAATAGCGGCACCGGCAATGTGGCCAGGGCGCAGGGAATCGTGAGTAAGATGTCGCTGACCGACAAAGTTTCCCAGCTTCACGGCACATTTGATTCCACTCACTATCGGGTCGTGGTGGGCATACCCAGCGAAGGTATTCCTGACCTGAATTTGACCAACGGTCCTGCCGGCGCAGCGGGTGCAGGCCCTGGACACGGCGGAAGGGCCGTTGCTTTTTCGGCGCCCATATCCCTGGCCGCAACCTGGGACCCCAGCGCAGCCTATACCTACGGAACTCTGGTCGGGAAGGAGTGCAAATTCTTCGGCAATGGCCTGGTCGAAGGCCCGGACATTAACATGGCGCGCGTTCCATTCAATGGACGCACGTTTGAAGCCTACGGCGAAGATCCCTACCTGGCGAGTCAAATTGTCGTCAGCGACATTCAGGGTGTGCAGAGCAACGGAATCATTGCCGAATCCAAGCACTACGCCGCCAACAACCAGGAAACCAATCGTGGCTCAGTCAACGTGGTGATTGACGAGCGCACACTGCGCGAAGTCTATCTGCCGCACTTCGAAGCATCGGTCACGCAAGGCCACGTGGGTGCATTCATGTGCGCCTATAACAAGGTGAACGGCTTCTTCAACTGCGAAAACGATGTCCTTTTGCACCAGATCCTGCGAGGAGACTGGGGATTCACCGGGTTCGTGACCTCTGACTTCGGGGCCACGCATAGCACGGTAGGTTCTGCCAATGCCGGATTGGACGTCGAGATGCCGCAACCGATCTTTTACGGGTCGGCAATGCAAACCGCGCTTCAGAACGGGCAGGTGGCAGTCTCCACCGTGGATAACATTCTGGTGCGACGCTTTGCGACCATGATGGACTTCGGTATATGGGATACCCCGCCCGTGAATCAATGTCCCGATCCTACCAACTGCTTCATTCCTTCTCCCATGGCGCAACAGGATGGCGCCGCCGAGCGCCCCGTCTCCGAAGAGGGCATGGTGCTGCTGAAAAATGCGGGCGCAATTTTGCCGTTGAAAGCATCACAACTGCATTCGATTGCCCTGATCGGCCCCTTCGCCACGCATCCCAAGACCGGCGGTGGCGGCAGCGCAACTGTCAATCCAATTTACTCCATTTACCCGCAAGCGGGCCTTCAGAGCCGCGTCGGGTCTGGTGTGACCGTCACCCTCAATGACGGAAGCAACATCTCCAGCGCGGTTTCTCTGGCTGCAAGCTCCGACGTTGCCATCGTGATGGTTGGCGTCGACGAGAGTGAGGGGACCGACCTGACGACCCTGGCGTTGCCCGGCACCGACGACTCTTTGATCGAACAGGTGGTGGCGGCGCAGCCCAAGACCATTGTGGTCATCAAGAGTGGATCACCCGTTCTGATGCCGTGGGTAAACAGTGTTCCTGCGATTCTGGAAGCCTGGTACCCGGGATCGGAAGATGGTAACGCTGTAGCTGCGGTCCTCTTTGGCGATTTCAATCCTTCGGGAAAACTTCCCATCACCTTCCCGGCGAGTGATACGCAAATTGCGGCGAACACGCCCTCGCAATATCCCGGCATCAACAACGTTGAGACCTATTCGGAAGGCGTAAAAATGGGTTATCGCTACTATGATGCGAACAACCTGCAGCCGCTGTTCCCATTTGGCTTCGGGCTCTCCTACACCACGTTCTCTTTTCAAAATCTTGCTATAACGCCCGCTATAACTTCTTTCAGCAGCAATCCGAACCAAATCGTGGCGGTGGACTTCGATATCACCAACTCCGGTTCGGTCGCTGGGGCAGAAGTAGGACAAATCTACGTCGGAATGCCTTCGGTCGCCGTGCCCGAGCCGCCCAAGTGGTTGAAGGGGTTCCAGAGAATTTCTCTGCAGCCGGGGCAGACGGGCCATGTCCATTTGCTTCTGGATATGCGCTCGTTTGCTTACTGGGATGCGAACAGTCATGGGTGGAAAGTCGCCCCGGGCACATACCAGATCATGGTGGGGGCGTCCTCGCGTGACGTCCGGTTGCAGGGCCAAATTGCAGTCAACTGATGCGGAAGTGTGATCGAGCAGTTCGCAAAACAACACAAAGAAGCGGTTCACCAAGGTGATGAACGGAATGGAGGCAAAGCGGAGCAGCAATTAATGACGAGCGCACGTGGGGAATATCCAAGGATTTTCCCAGCCAGCGCGAAATTCAATTGCAAGATCAAAACTACGATTCATTGAAACTGCAAGGGGTCTGCAAAGACTTCTTGCTCGTGAACACTGAAGGGAGTTCGCATGAAAAAAGCATTTTGTCTTTTGCTGATCCTGTTGTCTGTTGGAGTCGGGACTGCGTTTGGGGGAGCTTGTCCTCCGGGTCCCCCGACCTCGCGCGGTAACGGCCAGGTCGCCGGGGTAGCCATACCGGGAGGAAGCCGGTATTACATGAAAGATGCCCTGATCGAGAATTTCGATTGCTTCGAACAGTTGAGCGCCTGGTTCCCCTCGTATTTTCACTCCTCGAACTCGATTTCTCCCACCCAGATTAACGTAGATATGGCCTACGCGGCCATGGCGACGGCGACGTTCTTCAACGTGGTGGTGCCAACGACCGGCAACTATACGCTGGGTGTCCGTTATGCCTATGCCTCCGGACTCTTCCCCGGGATCACAGTGCGACCGGAGGGAATCATGGTGAACGGCGTCGTCATTACCAACGACATGCAGTTCCCCATCACCGGCAATTTCGAGACCTTTGAATACGCGAGTATTGTGATTCCCCTGAAGGCCGGCACGAATACCGTTCAGATGTTCAACGTGGCGGGAGATGGTGTTTCCCGGGTTGATGTCCTGGACATAACGGCGGGCGGAACCCCTCCCAGTTGCAGTAGTGCACCCAGCGCGCCCAGCGGGCTGAGTGCGGCGGCAGTTTCTACCAGCCAGATCAACCTGAACTGGACAGCCAGCACCGCGCCCTCAGGCTGCACGGTTGGCTTCTACAACGTGTTCCGAAGCACGACCGCGGGGTTCACACCATCGGGCAGCAACCAGATTGCAAGCGGAGTGACCACCACGTCCTATGACGATATGACGGGGGTGTGTGCCACCACTTATCACTACGCAGCAGAGGCAGTTGATTCCGCGGGCGCTTCGATAGCTTCGAGCCAGGCCAGCGCTACAACGAGCACCTGCCCGACGACGGGCAGCGTCCAGATCAACTCCGGCGGGCCGGCAGTGAGCCCGTTCGTGGCTGACGAGGACTTCGCCGGCGGCGGCACCATCACTCATGCGAACACGATCGATTTAAGTGGAGTGACCAACCCGGCGCCTATGGCGGTCTACCAGACGGCGCGCAGCGGGAACTTCTCTTACACGATTCCAGGTTTTACTGCGGGATCGAGCCACACGGTGCGGCTGCACTTTGCCGAAACCTACTTCTCGGCAGCGGGTTCCCGAACCTTCAACGTGAGCATCAACGGCACGCAAGTATTGACGAACTTCGATATTTTTGCGGCCGCGGGCGCCAAGAACAAAGCCGTGATTGAACAGTTCACGGAAAACGCGAGCTCCACCGGCGGTTACGTGATCACGTTTACCTCGGTGGTCAACAACTCCCTGGTAAGCGGGATTGAGGTTCAGTAACTCATGTGAGTAAGTGGGGCAGTCCATCAAGATTGCCCCACCCAAAGCAGTGGTGTTCATAGCTATAAGACTTAACTCAGTTAAGCAGGTCCAGGGTTTGTGAAACCAGAACCTGCCTCTGAAAGAGCCGCAAGAAAAGGAAATGCAATGAGCGCTGTAATGTCGAAGGGAAGATGGGCCTGGCTGTGTTTTTTCGGTCTCGCAGCCGTGTTGCTGCTTGGCAGTGTCTCCGCATTTGCTCAAGTCAACGTTACCACTCAGCACAACGATCTGGCGCGGACCGGGCAGAACCTCAATGAAACTGCACTGACGCCGGCGAACGTGAACGTGAATCAGTTCGGGTTGCTGTTCAAGGCCCCGGTAGATAACCAGGTTTACGCGCAACCGCTGATCGTATCGGGTGTCAGCATCGGCGGCGGCACGCACAACGTGGTCTATATCGTTACCACGAGCAACAGCGTCTATGCCTTCGACGCCGATAGCGGGACTCAGTACTGGCATGTCAATCTGGGAACCCCGATAGCCAACACCGACTACGGCGCCGGCTGCGTGGATATCAACGGCAACGCCGGGATCATCGGCACGCCGGTGATTGATCCCGTTGCGGGAACGCTTTACGTCGTAAACTCCCTCAACAGCGGCGGCGCTTTTTCCTTCATGCTGCACGCGCTCAGTATTAGCACCGGGGCGGACAAGGCCGGAAGCCCGGTGCAGATTACCAACACGGCTTTTAGCGCTTTGGTCCAGAACCAGCGCGCGGGTTTAGCGCTAAGCAATGGCAACGTTCTGGTTCCCTTCAGCTCCCACTGCGACATGGGGGCATATCACGGATTCCTGTTTGCTTACAACGCTTCGACTCTGGCGCCGGTGGCGGTTTTTAACACGTCGCCTACGGGCAGCCAGGATAGCCTGTGGATGTCAGGGCAAGGCCCGGCGGTCGACTCGGCGGGCAACATTTATTTCGGAACCAGTAACGGCACCTGGGACGGAGTTTCGAACTTTAGCGAGAGCTTCATCAAGCTCAACCCGAACCTCACGCTTGCCGACTGGTTTACCGCTGCAAATCACGCGAACCTGGATGGAGGCGATCTAGACCTCGATACCTCAGGCCCGCTGCTGGTGCCGCCGGGGAACCGGCTGATCATGGTCGGCAAATCCGCCACGGGATATGTGATCAACGCCACCAACCTTGGGCATCTGGGCGACGCGAGCGCCGTGCAGACGATCACGCTCGGTGGAGCCCTTCATGGCAGCGCTATCTATTGGAACAGCGCCGTGAACGGACCCGAAGTCTACATGTGGGCCCAAAGTGACAACTTGAAGGCGTTTCAGTTCAACGGCAACACTTTGAACACGCCCAATTTTCAGACGAGCTCCGATTTTATCGGCGGAGAACCCGGCGCCTATCTCTCGCTTTCGGCCAACGGCAACACCAACGGGATCGTGTGGGCCAACGCTGTCCTCAGCGGCGACGCCAATCACGGCACGATCCCTGGTGTTCTCCGGGCATTTAACGCCAACAATATCGCCACTGAGCTTTATAACAACCAGCAGAACGCTGGCCGCGATAGCTGCAATAATTTCGCCAAGAATGGCTACTCCACAATCGCCAACGGAAAAGTGTATCTCCCGAGCTTTGGCACAGCCGACGCCGGTAGCGGGCAACTTTGCGTCTACGCTGTGTTGCCTACCAATTGCACTGTGCCTACGATCCCAACTGGGTTAAGTGCGACCGCAGCTTCCAGCAGTCAGATCAACTTGAGCTGGATGGCTGGCACGTCGAACTGCCCGGTCAGCTACAGCGTTTTCCGCAGCACAACGCCAGGGTTTACGCCCTCTATCAATAACCAGATTGCGAGTGCGATTTTCGCTACGACTTACTCAGACCCCACGGTTGTAGCCTCTACCACCTACTACTACCTGGTGGAAGCAACCACTTTGGCGGGCGCTTCCGCGCCTTCGAACCAGGGCAGCGCAACCACACCAACCGGCTTGGCAGCGTTTGCCATCAACTCCGGGGGAAGCGCGGCGGGCAGCTTCATCGCCGATACTGATTTCAATGGTGGTGGCGCCTCCATCTCGGCGAACATTATTGACAGCTCGGCGGTTACCAACCCTGCGCCCCAGGCGGTTTACCAGAGCGAACGATTCGGCAACTTCACTTACACCATTCCGGGTTTCAATCCCGGAGCTCCTTACACCGTGCGGTTGCACTTCGCTGATTTTTTCTGGAGCACGGCGGGGCAGCGCGTGTTCAACGTTTTGATCAACGGAACGCAGGTGCTGACCAACTTCGACATTATTGCCGCGGCTGGGGCCAAGAATAAAGCGATCGTTGAGCAGTTTAATGCGAATGCAAATCCCAGCGGCCAGTTTGTGATCCAGTATGTAACCGTCAAGGACAACGCCAAGTCCAGCGGTATCGAAATTATCAGCAGCGGCGGTTGCAGCGCGCCCACAGCTCCGAGCGCACTGGGCGCCACCGCAATTTCCAGCAGCCAGATCAACCTGAGTTGGACCGCGAGCACTTCATCCTGCACGCCCAGTTATAACGTGTTCCGCAGCACTACCTCGGGCTTCACGCCCTCGAGCGGCAACCAGATTGCGAGCGGAGTATCCGCCACGACTTACTCGGACATCGGTCTGACGGCTTCGACGACGTACTTCTATTTAGTGGAAGCCACCAACTCGGGCGGGACATCAGCAGCCTCGAACCAAACCAGCGCAACCACACAAGCTGGGACAGGCGGCGGCAGCATCCAGATCAACTCCGGCGGTCCGGCGGTAAGTCCGTTCGTGGCCGACGAAGATTTTGTGGGAGGGGGGGCCAGCGGCACCGGCAACACAATAGACACATCCGCTGTAATCAATCCGGCGCCGATGGCGGTCTATCAGACCGAGCGCTTCGGCAACTTCACCTACACCATTCCCGGCCTCAATGCCGGGGCTTCCTACACGGTGCGGCTGCACTTCGCCGAATTCTACTGGACGATGGTGGGGCAGCGCGTCTTCAACGTTCTGATCAACCAGAACCAGGTGCTCACTAACTTCGACATCATTGCGGCTGCGGGAGCGGCGAATAAGGCAATCGTCGAGCAGTTCACGGCTACCGCCAACAGCAGCGGCCAGATCGTGATTCAGTATGTCACTGTCAAGGACAACGCCAAATCCAGCGCCATTGAAATCATCAGCGGCGGTGGTTCTTGCACTGCGCCGTCGGCCCCAACTGGATTGAGCGCCACAGCAGCATCCAGCAGTCAGATCAATTTGAGCTGGACGGCAAGCACGTCATCTTGCGCGGTGAACTACAACGTCTTTCGCAGCTTGACGTCAGGCTTCACGCCTTCGAGCAGCAACCAGATTGCGAGCAACGTGAGCAGTACTTCGTTCTCGGATACGGGGCTGGCGGCTTCGACAACCTATTACTACGTAGTGGAAGCCACGAACGCGGGCGGTACATCAGCAGCTTCCAATCAGACGAGTGCAACCACGCAAGCCGGAACGGGAGTTGTCCAGATCAATTGTGGCGGTCTCGCGGTAAGCCCCTTCGTGGCCGATGAGTTCTTCTCCGCCAGCGGCACCATCAATCACGCCAACACCATTGACCTGAGCGGGGTGACGAACCCGGCGCCGATGGCCGTTTACCAAAGCGCGCGCATTGGGAATTTTACCTACACGATTCCGGGTTTTGCCGCCGGATCGAGCCATACCGTGCGCCTGCACTTTGCCGAGACTTACTTCACCGCCGCTGGTTCGCGGACGTTTAACGTGAGCATCAACGGCACGCAGGTGCTGACCAACTTCGATATTGTTGCGGCCGCCGGCGCCAAGAACAAGGCAGTGATCAAACCGTTCACTGCGAATGCAAATGCCAGCGGCCAGTACGTGATCACGTTCACGACCGTGGTCAACAACTCACTGGTGAGCGGGATCGAGGTCCAGTAGCAATCGAGCGATTGAATCCAGGAGGCATGCAATGCTGGAACACAAAAAAATCGGCGCGATCACTCTGTTTCTGGTCCTGGCGTTATTTTGTGTGCCGGGAACTGCTTGGACCCAATCTCCCGTTGGAGTGACGGTTGACCAAACCACCCCCGGACAGACGGTCTCCCCTGACTTCGAGGGCTTCAGCGTCGAAATGCTCCTGGCCTTTCCCGACAGCAGCGGGAACTACCTATTCAGCGGGAATAACACCGCTCTCATCGGAATGTTCAAGAGCCTTGGCATCAAAAGCCTGCGCATGGGCGGCAACAGCGCCGACAATGTCGCCGATAACAACGGCCAGCTCCCAATCGATGCAACCTGCGCGGCGGCCAATAAATGCCCCAACGCCGACAGCCTGTACGCCTTTGCCCAGGCCGCCGGCGTCAATGTGCTCTTCACGTTGCGATTGAAGGTTTACGATCCGAACGCAGCCGCTGTAGAAGCTGGTTACATCATGAAGCACTACGCTGGGTTGACCAAGTGCTTTCAGGTGGGCAACGAGCCGAACGTCTACATCGACAGTTACAGCACATACGACACCGATTTCAAGGCTTATAGGAGTGCAGTCTTGAACGTTGCTCCCACCGCGACGTTCTGTGCTCCGGCAGTGACCAATGGCGGCGGCCAGCCCTGGGCCGAGTCATTCGCGACCGAGTACAAGGGGGACCCAACGATTCAATTGGTCTGCGGACACTATTACCCGGGTGCACGGACAGGCACGATTACCGGCGACATCAACTATATATTGGACCCCAGCAGACTGGTCGGAGGCGCGAACAACTACACCCAGTACTACAACAACTTTCCAAGTTTCGCCGTAGCCGCAGGAGAAACCTGGCGGCTCGAGGAGACCAATAGCCTGGTCAGCCAGGGCGAGACGGGCGTGAGCGACGTTTATACATCTACGCTTTGGGCGCTTGACTACCAGCATTGGTGGGCCCAGCAGCGCAACGCCGGCGGGCTCAATTTTCACGAAGGCGCTTCGTCTGTTTATAACGCCTTCGTGCCGACTACGTTGAGCAGCAGCTACACCGCCAGACCTGTTGCCTATGGAATCAAGGCCTTCAGTCTCGGGGGCGCGGGGCAAAACGTCACAACTACGGTCAGCTCGAATCCGAATAGTGTCAATATCACGGCCTACGGCCTGCTGGATCCCACAACGGGAAACTTGTTCGTAACCCTCATCAATAAGGAGCACTTCACGGGAGCGAAGAACGCGACGGTTACTCTGAATCCTGGGGCAGCTTATACCGGCGGAAAAATGTGGGCTCTGCAGCAAGCGAACGGCGACGTTACCGTTGCCACCGGCATTACGCTTGGTGGTGCAACCATCGGTGGAGACGGCACCTGGAACGGCACGGCGTCTACGATCTCGCCAGCGAGTTCCGGAGATTTCAGCATCGCTGTCCCTGCAGCCAGTGCAGCCATCGTAGAGTTGACCGGAAAAGGCACTCCACCACCACCACCGCAACCGCCTTCAAACTTGGCGGCCAGCGCCATTTCCAGCAGCCAGATCAACCTGAGTTGGACAGCCTCGCCGACCTCGGGCGTTACTTACAGCATTTTCCGCAGCACGACCTCTGGATTCACGCCCTCCAGCGGCAACCAGATCGCGAGCGGGGTAAGCACCACGTCCTTCTCGGATACGACGGCATCGTGCAATACCACCTACTTCTATCTAGTGGAAGCCGCCAACGTGGGCGGCACCTCCGCGCCAGCCAACCAGGCCAGTGCGACAACCCAGGCCTGCGTTACTCCAACCATTCAGATCAACTCCGGCGGGCCGGCGGTGAGTCCGTTTGTAGCCGATGAAGACTTTGCGGGCGGCGGCACCATCAACCACGCCAACACCATTGACCTGAGCGGAGTGACTAACCCCCCGCCGATGGCGGTTTACCAGACGGGGCGCACAGGCAATTTCACCTACACCATTCCGGGATTTAGTCCCGGATCGAGCCAGACGGTGCGGCTGCACTTTGCTGAGACCTTCTTCTCGACGACTGGTTCCCGGGTCTTCAATGTGAGCATCAACGGGACACAGGTGCTGACGAACTTCGATATCGTTGCGGCTGCGGGCGCCAAAAACAAGGCCGTCATCGAGCAGTTCAATGGTGAAGCTGCGAACTCCAGCGGCCAGTACGTGATTCAGTTCACCTCGGTAGTCAACAATTCGCTGGTAAGCGGGATCGAAATCACGACGGGTGCTGTTTGCAACATACCCACAGCGCCCAGCGGTCTGACCGCGATGGCGGTTTCCAGCAGCCAGATCAACCTGAGCTGGACCGCCAGCACGTCGAACTGCACGCCGACCTACAACGTGTTCCGCAGCACGACATCGGGCTTCACGCCGTCAAGCAGCAACCAGATCGCCAGCGGAATCATGGGCACGTCCTTTTCTGATACTGGGCTGGCGGCTTCGACGCCGTACTTCTATTTAGTAGAAGCCACCGATTCAGCGGGCACATCGGCGGCATCCAATCAGGCCAGCGCAACCACGCTTGCCTCTTGCACAACAGTGCCCACCGCGCCCAGCGGGCTGGGGGCGACGGCAGTTTCCGGGAGCCAGATCAACTTGAGCTGGACTGCAAGTACGGCGTCAGGATGCACGGTCACCTACAACGTGTTCCGCAGCACGACTTCGGGCTTCACACCGTCAAGCAGCAACCAGGTCGCCAGCGGAGTGACGGGTACCGCCTTCTCCGATACCGGGCTGGCCGCTTCGACGACGTATTTCTATCTAGTAGAAGCCACCGACTCGGCGGGCACATCCGGACCATCGAATCAAGCCAGCGCAACCACGATCATATTGCAGTGTTTCTGCATCAATGCCGGTGGCCCGGCAGTGAGCCCATTTCTCGCCGATCAGGACTTCGCCGGAGGCGGCACCATCAATCACGCCAACACCATTGATCTGAGCGGGGTGACGAACCCAGCGCCCATGGCGGTCTACCAAACCGCGCGTGTGGGGAACTTCACCTACACACTTCCGGGCTTCACTGCGGGATCAAGTCACACCGTGCGGTTGCACTTTGCCGAGACCTTCTTTTCAACCGCCGGTTCCAGGACATTTAACGTGAGCATCAACGGGACGCAGGTATTGACGAACTTCGATATCGTTGCCGCCGCGGGCGCCAAGAACAAGGCGGTGATCGAGCAGTTCACCGAGAACGCGAATTCCAGCGGGCAGTACGTGATCACGTTCACCTCGGTAGTTAACCAATCGCTTGTCAGCGGGATCGAGATTCAGTAGCAGTGGCAACCAACTCAATTTTTGGAGGAGTGCATGAAAACGCAGTTTGATTCGAGTCGCACTATAAAGCGGGTGGGTCTGTTCCTGCTTATCATTGCCATCGTCGCCGCTCCGGTAGCGGCTCAAACACGTCAATTCACCATCAAGAACAATTGTTCTGAAACCGTTTGGTTGGCAGGCGCGGGCACTCCAACGCCGGTCTTCAACGGTTCCCCCGGCGGGTTGGCAATGGCGCCCGGCACCACCGTAATCACCAGTGTTCCAGCACCGTGGGTGGCAGGCAGGTTCTGGGGACGGCGGAACTGCACCTTCGACAGCAGCGGCAAAGGATCATGCGCCACCGGCGACTGCGGCGGTCTGTTGCAATGCACACATACCGGGGCGGGGAATACCAGCCTGGCTGAGTTTACCCTGACCGGCACCACCGGCAGCGACAACTACGACGTCAGCCTGGTGGATGCCTTCGATTTTCCCATTTCGATCCAGCTCGACGACCCTGCTCCCTCGCACTGCGTCAATCCCGCGTGCCAGACGGATTTGCGCACTTTGTGCCCCGCAGACCAACAGAATAAGGATGCGGCGGGCAACGTGGTCGGGTGCAAGAGCTTGTGCGGAAAGTACAGCACACCCAACTACTGCTGCGGTGGTCCCTATGGCGTGCCGGGAGCGTGTAACAACGTTTCCTGGAATACGAATTTCCGCGCAACGGTCGTCAAAAACGCATGCCCATCGGTCTACGGCTATGCTTATGACGATGCTTCCAGCGATTTCGGATGTCATCCTCCTGCCGCACCCGGTTATATAGTCACTTTCTGCCCGGATTCCAGCGTTCCTAACGCGAACCCTAATACCAACCCTACTTTCACGATTACCGCTAGCGATAACGGCCAGACAGTAGCGCCGGGTAACTCCGTCACCTACCACCTCAACGTTATAGCAAGCAGCACCTTCAGCGGGACGGTGAATCTGGGCACGGCCCACATGCCGCAAAGCTGCACCTGGGCGGCCGGAGGAGCGGCAAGCTGTTCTACTGCCGCGTCATCGGCGACCTTTAGCACAACATCGGTGGCGCTTACGCCTGGCGCAACCGTCCCGGTTACGCTGACGATCAAAGCCAACGCCAGCCCAGCGCCGATCTTAGGCACAAGCAACATCGAAGTGATTGGGCAAAGCGGCGCTCTGGAGAATGTTTGGGAAGGCGCATTAACTGTGGCGGATCCTACAGCGCAGGATTACACGCTGCAAGTTACACCGAACACGCCGCAAACCATCGCACCGGGCGGTTCGATGGTTTACAACATGACTCTGACGCCGCTTAACGGCTTCACCGGGACCGTCAATTTCCTTTCCTTTGGTACGCCCCCGGGCACAGTCTCGTTCAGTCCGGGTTCAGTCACCTTGTCGGGCTCGGCCCAGACGGCAACTTTTACAGTCAACAGTTCAACAGGCGCCACGAAAAAGACTTATTATCCCCTGATTACGACATTCACCGGGAACCGCCTGCACGATTCCCAAAACGCCCTGACGCTGTCTACTGGCGGAACCCCAGACTTCACGATCTCAGCCACGCCCAGTTCGCAGAGCGTAGTTCAAGGGAATAGCACCACCTACACGGTATCGGTCGGTGCGCTGAACGGGTTCACTGGAACCGTGTCGCTGGGAGCCAGCGGTTTGCCTTCGGGCTCAAACGCGAGCTTCAATCCTGCCTCGATCAGCGGTTCCGGCACATCCACGCTTACGGTTACGACCGCAACCTCGACTCCGGCAGGGAACTATACGCTGACCATTACGGGCACGAGCGGCAGCTTGTCGCATCCTGCCAACGTTACACTGACGGTCACGGGCACGCCACCTCAACCACCCTCAAACCTGACAGCGAGCACGGTCTCCAGCTCCGCTATCAACCTGGGTTGGACACCATCGCCGACCTCGGGGGTGACCTACAGTGTCTTCCGCAGCACGACGTCCGGTTTCACACCTTCGAGCAGCAACCAGATTGCGAGCGGCGTGACCAGCACATCCTTCGCAGATTCTGGACTGACGTGCGGCACAATGTACTTCTATCAGGTGGAAGCCGCCAACGCGGGTGGTACATCCACGCCGACCAACCAGGCCAGCGCGGCAACTCAAACCTGCGTCGGGCCGAACCTCGCCATCAACTCGGGCGGGCCGGCGGTGGCTCCCTTTGCCGCCGACGTAGATTTCGTGGGCGGCGGCACGATCAATCACGCCAACACTATTGATTTGAGTGGCGTGACTAGTCCGGCGCCGATGGCGGTGTATCAGACCGCGCGTACAGGAAATTTCACCTACACGATTCCGGGTTTTGCCCCCGGGTCGAGCCAGACGGTGCGGCTGCACTTTGCTGAAACGTTCTTCGCGGCTGCTGGTTCCCGGGTGTTCAACGTGACTATCAACGGCACGCAGGTATTGACCAACTTCGATATCTTTGCGGCCGCAGGCGCGAAGAACAAAGCGGTCATCGAGCAGTTCACGGAAGCGGCAGATTCCAGCGGCAACTACGTGATCCAGTTCACCTCGGTGGTCAACAACTCTCTGGTGAGCGGGATCGAAATTCTCACGTCCCAATCTTGCGCGCCGCCCACCACGCCCAGCGGACTGAGCGCCATAGCAGCTTCCAGCAGCCAGATCAACCTGAGCTGGGCAGCGAGCAGTTCCTCCTGCGCGGTGACCTACAGCGTATTCCGCAGCACAACTTCCGGCTTCATACCCTCGAGCAGCAACCAAGTCGCGAGCGGAGTGACGGGCACGTCCTTCTCGGATGGAGGGTTGGCGTGCAGCACTACCTACTTCTATGTAGTCGAGGCTGTCAATTCGGGCGGCACATCAGCGTCGTCGAACGAGGTGAGTGCTACCACCCCACCCTGTATGGGAATCCGGATCAACTCGGGTGGGCCGGCGGTGAGTCCGTTCGTAGCCGACGTGGATTTCGCTGGAGGCGCCACAATCAATCACGCCAATACGGTTGATCTCAGCGGGGTGACCAACCCAGCGCCCATGGCGGTCTATCAAACCGCACGCGTGGGGAACTTCACCTACACGATTCCAGGATTCGGGGCGGGATCGAGCCACACGGTGCGGCTGCACTTTGCCGAGACCTTCTTTGCTTCCGCCGGCTCCCGAACGTTCAATGTGACCATCAACGGGACTCAGGTATTGACGAACTTCGATATTTTTGCGGCTGCCGGAGCCAAGAACAAGGCAGTGATTAAGCAGTTCACGGAAAACGCGAACCCCAGTGGCCAGTACGTGATCACGTTCACCTCAGTGGTCAACCAGTCTCTGGTGAGCGGGATTGAAGTCCAGTAGCAGCAGATTGGGAGGAGTGCATGAAAACGCAGCTTGGTTCGTGTAGCACAATAGAGCGAGCGGGTCTGTTTCTGATCATCATTGCCATCGTCGCTGCTCCGGCAGCGGCTCAAACGCGTACGTTCACGGTTAAAAATAATTGCTCCGAAACCGTTTGGGCGGCGGCGTCCGCCACCCAGGGGCCCCTCGTCTTCAACGGCACTTCTACGGGGGGTATAGAATTGCTCCCCGGCGCGACCGCAACCGCAACCGTTGCAATACCGTGGTCTGCGGGAAGGATCTGGGGGCGGCGAAACTGCACCTTCGACAGCAGCGGCAAGGGATCATGCGCCACCGGAGACTGCGGCGGCGTTCTGAATTGCGCGCATTCCGGGGCGGGGAACACCACGCTTACTGAGTGGACCCTCGACGGCGGCACCATCCCCGACAATTATGACGTCAGCATTGTGGATGCCTTCGATTTTCCCATCTCGATCCAGCTCGATGACCCCAACCCGAACCATTGTGTAAATTCCGCATGCTCGGCGGATCTCCGCAGCTTTTGTACGGGGGATCAGCGGACCCTGGATTCGGCGGGAAACGTGGTCGGGTGCAAGAGCCTGTTCGGAAAATACCTGACGCCGAACTATGGCTGCACCGGCCTGTATGGAGTGCCCGCATCCTGCAACAACGTCTCGTGGAACACGAATTGGCGGGGGACGGTCGTCAAGAAGCACTGTCCTTCCTCTTACGGCTATCCGTATGACGACCCTTCGAGCGACATCGCTTGCCTTCCCGCCCCCGCGACCGGCTATATCGTCACCTTCTGCCCGGCTTCGACGGTCCCCAACGGCGATCCCACGGTCTCACCGAGTTTTCTGATTACGGCCAGCAATGACGGCCAGACGGTGACCCCGGGTAACTCGGTGACCTACAACCTGAACCTCACGGCCAGCAGCACGTTTACCGGGACGGTGGCCCTAAGCTTGAACGACGCACCGTCGAGCTGCACGTGGTCCGGCACCGGTGGTAAATACTCATCGAGCTGCCATGTGGCTTCGACCGCCACGTTCAGCACGCCGTCGGTTTCGCTGACGCCGAACGCGGTAGTGCCTGTGACGCTGACCATCCATGCGAACACCAGCCCCGCCCCCAGCCTTCAAACCAGCGGTATCGAGGTGATGGGGCGTAGCGGCGCTTATCAGAATGTTTGGGAAGGGCAAATCACGGTGGCCGATCCTACGGCGCCGGATTACACGCTTCAAGTTACTCCCACTGCTCCGCAAACCATCGCGCCGGGCAGCTCGATTACCTATAACCTGACGCTCACGCCGTTGAACGCGTTCAGCGGGACGGTGAGCCTGGCTTCGTTTGGTGGTGTTCCGGGCACAGCCACGTTCAATCCGGCCACGGTTACGCTTTCTGGGTCGGGTTCCCAGACGGCTACGCTCACCCTTGCCACTCCGTCTACGGCGACGAAGAAGACCTATTACCCGCTCATCAGCACCTTTACTGCGAATCGCCTGCATGATTTCCAGACTAGCCTGACGCTGTCTACGGGTGGAACCCCAGATTTCACGATCGCAGCCACGCCCAGTTCGCAGAGTGTCGTAGCCGGAAATAGCACCACCTATACGGTGTCAGTCAGTCCGCAGAACGGCTTTACTGGGAGCGTGTCGCTGGGCGCCAGCGGATTGCCCTCCGGCGCGAGCGCCAGCTTTAATCCTGCCTCGATCAGCGGCTCGGGCACATCCATTGCGACCATTACGACCAGCAGCACAACTCCGGCAGGGAACTATACGCTCACTATCACCGGTACGAGCGGCAGCTTGTCGCATCCTGCGAACGTGACGCTGACAGTGACTGGGTCTGTACAGCCGCCGCAACCGCCCTCGAATCTCATGGCGAATGCGGTTTCCAGCTCCGCCATCAATCTGAGCTGGACAGCGTCGCCGACCTCCAGCGTTACCTACGATGTCTTTCGCAGCACGACGTCTGGTTTCTCACCCTCCAGCAGCAACCAGATTGCGAGTGGAGTGACAGTCACATCCTTCTCGGATTCTGGGTTGACCTGTAACACCGCGTACTTCTATCTGGTGGAAGCGGCAAATTCAGGCGGCACGTCGTCACCTTCGAACCAAGCCAGCGCAACCACGCAAGCGTGTGTTGTTGCGCCCGTCCAGATCAATGCCGGCGGGCCGGCGGTGAGTCCGTTCGCTGCCGACATGGACTTCACCGGTGGCAGCACCATTAATCACGCCAACACCATTGACCTGAGCGGAGTGACCAATCCGGCGCCCATGGCGGTCTACCAGACCGCGCGCGTTGGCACTTTCACCTATACGATTCCGGGCTTCACGGCGGGATCCAGCCATACCGTACGGCTGCACTTTGCTGAAACCTTCTGGGGGACGGCGGGGAGCCGAATCTTCAACGTGACCATCAACGGGACGCCGGTATTGACCAATTTCGATATCTTTGCCGCCGCTGGCGCCAAGAACAAGGCAGTCATCAAGCAGTTTACGGTGAACGCAAACAGCAGCAACCAGTATTCGATTACATTTACTACGCTGAAAGACAAGTCCTTGGTCAGTGGGATCGAAGTCCAGTAGCAATCAACTCGAGCCTGGGAAGTAGGCCCTCCCCCAGGCTCTTTTTTCGCTGGCTCTTTTTTCTCTGGAGGGGTACAGTTCTGCTTGTTGAGCGCCCGACAAGGCAGCTTGTTAAATTTAACGTTTTAAAAAGTTAATTTAACCGCATGAAACTTGACTCCTTTTGGGAAGCAGAAGAAACTCCGCGCTGGATAAAACTCAGCACTGTCTACAGCTGCTGAGGCAAGCAACGACGAGAGGAAGGGGTCTTTAAGGGGATGAAGCAGCTATGCAGCCTCCGCTCGGTGCTTGCGCCAAGCGCCCTGTTTGTAGGTGCTTAGCGCTTCCCATGGAAGCGTGGCATGGGCTCAACGGTGCCCTGTCCAACTTTGGGTGAACACCTCTGGCGCCACTGAGATCGTTATTGGCTTAAAGCAGCAACCGGCTGCCTTAGACGTGGGTGACACCAAGACTTTCCAGACGATGGAAGGTGATGGAGCAGTCCTTGTAAAGTGCGCTGGCACTCGCGAGTGTTCCACTACGCGCTCCCGGTGAATACCAGCGTGACTTTTCGCTGGCCGGGGACACCCGCAGGTACCGGGATGCACACAAGTTCGGAAAGCCGCAATCAGCGGAGACGGAATTCAGTAAGCTGGCTCGCGCAGGTCTCAGCGTGAGCGGCTGCATGAAGTAGGAGCAAGGGGAAGGCAAAACATAGAGACCATACTTTGCAACACTCTGGAGGAGAGAAACAGCCATGAAGACGAATCTAAATCAGTTAAAACAAGAGGCACATGCTGATCGTTCAAAGCGCGTGCATTTTCGAACATCACTTCTTTTGCAAGCGAGCGGGCAATTTCGCTGGTTTGCGTTAGCGGCCTTCGCGGCCGTATTTGCGGTTTTGTTTCTGACCGCGTTTGCACAGCCTGCCAGCGCGCAGGATGTCTTCGGGCGCATCTCCGGGACGGTCACAGACACTCAGGGCGCCGTTATTCCTGATGCGACCATCACCATTACCAACGAGCAGACGAAGATTTCACGGAGCCTGAAAACTGATGCTCACGGCTTCTACGTTGCTGACGATCTGCCCGTCGGCTTGTATACGGTGGGCGCTACTGCACAACAGGGTTTTAAGGGCCTCAAAAAGACGGGCAATGATTTGTCCGCCGGTGCTCACTTGGCCGTGGATTTGCAGCTCCAGGTCGGCGCCACTACCGATGTCGTAGAGGTGACCGCAACAGGTGAGACCGTCAATACGGTTTCCGGCGAGCTCGCCCGTACCGTCGATACTCAGCAGGTGCAGAACCTGGCCCTCAACGAGCGCAACTACGTAGAGTTGGTTTCGCTTATCCCCGGTGCGGCGCTTACCGCCTTCGACCAGACTGCGCTGACCACCGGCATGTCCACCACCGCCTCCAGCGTCAACGGCCGCCGGGCTGACGGCAACAATTTTACGGTGGACGGTGGCTTCAACATGGACTCGGGCTCGAACGCCACCCAACTGGATAACGTTGGCATTGATTTTATTCAGCAGGTCTCCATCAAAACCTCCAATTTTTCCGCGGAATACGGGCGTAACAGCGGCGCATCCGTCAATGTGGTGACCCGTAGCGGAGGCAATCAGTTCCACGGCACGGCCTTTGAATACCTGCGCAACAACGCATTCGATGCCATCCCCCCCAACAACAAGGTGAACATACCTCCGGGTACGCCAACCAAAAATCTGGAAAGCATTCTCCGCTACAACGACTTCGGATGGAACTTCGGCGGGCCCATTATCCATAAGAAATTGTTTTTCTTCGTAGGGGAGGAATGGAAGCGGATTCGTCAGCTTGCCGCGTCCCAAAAACTCACGATTCCTACTGCGGCCGAGTTGGCTGGTAACTTCAGTGCTTCAGGGCTGACACCGGCACAGTCACTCAAACTGCCTCCGCCTGCCTTCCGTCCCGCGGGCTGCACGCTCTTGGCTCCGAATGTGTTATCGCCGCAGTGCATCACGCCCGACGGCGCTGCCATCGCTGCGATCTATGCCAAGATGGCGACGGTGGCTTCGACCTTCAGCAACGCGGTCCAAGCTCAAAATGCGCTTTTTCAACCCAACAATCCGCAAAACTGGCGCGAAGATATCGTCCGTATTGACTATCAGCTCAACAACGCCCACAGCATATACGGCCGCTATATTCACGATGACCTTAACCTGATTGACTCCTTTGGGACCTTTGTTCCCGGGGGTAGCCTCCCCACCACTCCCACCAACCGTATACGGCCAGGGTATAGCTATCAGGTAGCCGACGTCTGGATCATCAATCCGCATCTAATCAATGAGGCGAAGTTCAACGTCTCTTGGAACAAGCAGCGCATCCCGCCCGCGGGCAACCTCTGGCAACGGTCAACCTATGGCTTCCAATTCACCCCGCCGCTAGGGTTCGTCGGAACTTTTCCTAATGGAATTCCTCACATTAGCTTCACCGGGATCGGGAATAATGCTCCAACCGCGGGGCCTGCCCAGGCACCAGGTCCATTTTTCTCGTTGCTCGCGCCCACCGTGGATATTAGCCCCTCCGATAACCTAACTTGGACCCTAGGAAGCCACACCCTGAAATTCGGGGTGATGTATGCCCGCAATCGTAAGGACCAGAACTCGCGTACGGATTCTTATAACGGCAGAATAATCTTCCAGGCTGGTGGGAACCCGAACACTACCAACGATCCCTTCGCCGATGCGCTCCTGGGGAACTTTCAAAGCTTCTCGCAACAGTCCGCGGACCCGGTCGGCCACTTCCGCTACAACAACACTGAGGCCTACATTAACGACAACTGGAAGGTCACCCGTAATTTGAGTCTCGAATTGGGTCTTCGTTATCAATACATAGGGCCGACCTACACCCAGGGCAATAACGTCGCCAACTTCGACCCAGCCCTGTACAACCCGGCTGCTGCTCCAACCCTGAGTGGCGGAAATTTCACTATTCCCGGTGGTCCCTTTCTCGACCAGGGATATGTGATTAATGGATTGGTGCGTCCGGGCGCCGTACCTGCAGAGCAGTTGGTTCGCGTGCCCGGCGGAAACAGCGCTTTTGTGCTGGCTGTGCCTGCGGGAGGTTCGCGTGGCCTCTATGGAGGCAAAAATCTGTTCGCGCCGCGCTTTGGTTTTTCCTTCTCGCCGTTTAGCGATGACAAGACCGTCATTCGCGGAGGCTTCGGGATTTTCTACGACAAGCCCGAGGGCAACATCATCTTCGGACAAACTGGCGTAGTGCCTTTTCTGCAGTCGGTACAATACAACAATGCCAATCTGTCGAACATTACCGGCGGCGCCGGGGTTACCCCGACCATCTTTGGCCTGAGCGCGGTAGACCCGAATTTCAAAAACGCCATGAGCATGCAGTACAGCTTTGGCATACAGCACGAACTTCCCTTCGGTGTTCTTATGGAAATGAATTATGTAGGAAACCAGGGGAGGCATGAGGTCCGCCAACCTAACATCAATGTGCCGACCTTTGAAACCGTCAATGCGGTGCTCAACGCTACTCCTGCATTTACAAGGATTACCCAGGTTGTAGTCAACCCCATTCGCCCCTTCGTGGGGTACACCGACATCACTCAGTTCCGCAGCGACAGCAACTCCAACTACAATGCCCTGCAGCTTTTTGCCACCAAGCGTAAGGGCAACCTGCTGGCCACGGCTAGCTATACCTGGTCGAGAGCATTAGGCGACACCAGCGGCATCAACGACAACCCTGAACCTGAATGTGCCTTTACCTGTGTTCTCCCCAACGGTCAAGCAATAACCTGGCGGCGCTTCGATTCCGGGCCGCTGAGTTTTGACCGGCGCCACATTTTCGTAGTTACGTATAACTATGAATTCCCGTTCTTCAAGAGTCAGCAAGGTCCAATCGGCGTTCTCCTGGGAGGCTGGCAGTTGGGCGGCATAACCAGGGCCCAGACCGGCCAACCCCTCACCATAACCGCCACGCAAGAGGTGGGAAACCAGAGTTTCACTCGACGAGCTGACATTGTCCCTGGTGTACCGATCTATTCGGGATTTACCTGCCCGCCGGTAACCAAGTGCTGGTTTGACCCGGGCAATACAGGAGGTGTTACCACCAACACGCCAGCGTTCGTGATAGCCTCCGTCCCGACGACCGGGGCACCAAGCGGACCGTTCAACCATGTAGGTAATGCCCCCACGGGAAACATCATTGGTCCAGGCTATTACGACTGGGACGTTTCCGTGCGCAAGAAGTTTCGCCTGCCCCGAGAAAGTATGGGTCTGCTGTTTCAGTTAGACTTCTTTAACGCCTTTAACCGTGCCAACTGGGGCAATCCGGGCACAAGTGCCTCAGGAGGCCTCGGAATCATCAACTCGGCTGCACCTCCACGCCAACTTCAATTCGGTTTGAAGTTCGCCTTCTGAACCATGGGGTTAGGACTCTGTTGCGAGAACTCACAACTCGCAACAGAGTCCCAGCCACGGGAAATCGAACATTTGAGAAATAAATCCTTGCGGCCCCAAACCCGTTTCTATAGCGGGTAGAGAGCTACGGAAGATGATCCATGGTAGGTCAGTAGCGGGAAGCGGCAAGGAGCAATCGCGGTAGAACGTCAAGGACCTTCACAATGAGAAGACTCTGTTATTTCCTCACAATCATGTTGCTGCTTGCACCCAGTGTTTTTGCGCAAGATCTGCCCCGTTCCCAGTCTGAGATTGAACAAAAAGTGGATTCGATTCTCAGCAAGATGACCCTCGAAGAAAAAATTGACATGATCGGCGGCCAGAATGCGTTTTACATTCGTGGCTATGAACGGCTTGGTCTGCCGGCTTTGAAAATGGCGGACGGACCGGTTGGGGTGAGGAATTATGGCCCCTCGACCGCCTACCCCGTGGGTATCGCGCTGGCCGCCTCTTGGGACCCCGAGCTGGTCAACCGTGTGGGCACGATGATTGGGCAAGAGGCCCGCGCCCGGGGCGTTCATTTCATGCTAGGGCCGGGAGTGAATATCTATCGCGCGCCCATGGCGGGCAGAAATTTTGAATACTACGGTGAGGACCCGTTCCTGGCGTCGCGCACGGCGGTGGCTTACATCAGGGGCATACAAAGCCAGGGCGTTATCGCTACCGTGAAACATTTCCTGGGGAACAACCAGGAATACGACCGCCACAACGTCAGCTCAGATATTGACGAGAGGACTTTGCGCGAAATCTATCTCCCGACCTTTGAAGCGGCGGTAAAAGAGGCGCACGTGGGCGCCATCATGGATTCCTACAATCTGGTCAACGGCATCCACATGACCCAGAACAATTATTTCAACACTCAGATTGCGAAAAAGGAGTGGGGCTTTGACGGCATTGTAATGTCGGACTGGGATTCTACTTATGACGGCGTTGCCGCCGCCACCACCGGGCTGGATTTGGAGATGCCTTCTGGCAAATTCATGAATCGCAAGAACCTGCTTCCCGCAATCCAGGAAGGGAAGTTGTCGGTTGCCACGCTGGACGACAAAATCCGGAGAATACTGCGTAAAGCGATCCAGTTTGGATTTCTGGATCGTGAACAGACCGATTTGAGCATACCGCGTTATAACCAGCAGGGGCGCCAGCTTGCGCTGGAAGCTGCCAAAGACAGCATGGTCCTGCTCAAGAATGAAGGCAATCTGCTGCCTCTCGACAAAAGCAAGATCAAGTCAATCGCAGTGATTGGACCGGATGCATATCCGGCTGTTCCCGGTGGTGGGGGCAGCTCGCGTGTGATGCCGTTTAAAGCCGTCAGTTACCTGGAAGGGCTCAGCGACTACCAGGGCGCCAGCGTAAAGGTCTATTACGACCGCGGCGTTCCCAAATGGGACGACGCCTTCGACACCACTGATTTCATGACTGCTGAAAGCGATGGTCAGAGGGGGCTTCGGCGGGAATATTTCGACAACATCAATCTGCAGGGTGAGCCGGTCATGACGCGAACCGACCGGCACGTCAATTTTCACGGCAGCATGGGAGGCGGTTCAGCCGCCAACTTCTCGGTGCGTTGGACCGGCTATTACACGCCGCAAAGCACAGGTGCCTACCAATTCTACGTGTCCACCAGGGGCGGCTACAGGTTGTATATCGATAATCGATCGGTTATCGACTATTGGCAGCAGCAGGAAAGCGATACCGTTCATACCTATCATGAAACGTTGCAGGCGGGTCGGGCCTACAAAATCACCTTGGAGTATTTCGAGAAAGGCAACGAGGCCAATATCGGCTTAGGGATTATCAGCTCTGAAACCCTTGCCGACCCGGCGGCTAAAACCCTGGCTGCGCAGGCCGACGTTGCGATTGTTTTTGTGGGATTCGATCCCTCGAGTGAAAAAGAGGGATCTGACCGCACATTCCAATTGCCCGCCGGTCAGGATGAACTCATCAATCAGGTTCTGAGCGCCAACAAGAAAACCATTGTGGTTGTGACCGCTGGCGGTAATGTTGACATGACACGATGGGTTGACCGCGTTCCAGCCCTGGTGCACGCCTGGTATCCAGGACAAGAGGGCGGCACCGCGTTGGCCCAGCTTCTCTTCGGCGATTTCAGCCCGTCGGGAAAGTTGCCCGTGAGTTTTGAGCGCCGCTGGGAAGATAGCGCAGTCTTCGACAGCTACTATCCGCAAGGCGATACGAAGAAAGTGACCTATACAGAAGGTATTTTTTTAGGGTACAGGCATTTCGATAAGGCCGCTACCAAACCGCTTTTTCCCTTTGGCTATGGACTGTCATACACCAAGTTCAAGTACAGCAATCTGGCGATCTCGCCTGACATAATGAAGGAGGATGGTACGATCACAGTTTCCTTCGACGTAACCAATACGGGAGAGCGCGAGGGCTCGGAGGTTGCCGAGGTTTATGTTGGGGACCGCCATGCGAGTGTCCCGCGTCCGGTCAAAGAACTCAAGGGATTTGCCAAAATACACCTGATGCCCGGTGAGACCCGCAAAGCAAGCGTGACCATTGATCGCAGAGCCCTGTCGTTCTACGACGTGAACAATAAACGGTGGAAGGCAGAACCGGGTGATTTTGACGTTTATGTAGCCAGTTCCGCGGAGCAGATCAATCTTCAGGGCAAGCTCACCCTGCAAGCCGGTGAAGCGGCTTCAGGATCCGCAATGGGAGGCAAGTGACAATGGTAGGGCCGGCATCTCGCCAGCTGTCATGTGTACGCCTGGTAACAAGAAGTGGTACCAAAGGGGTATCAAACCGTTGGTCTTCGAGGAATTGGAGCCTATAATTTTCTTGAGGTACGTCTGCAGTTGTGAGAACAACAGCGATGCGGGCGTGCCTTTCGGAGGTTTGGGTAAACGTTAGGGGATGAACGCTACCTCAGCAAGTGTTAGTTTGCCGGCGTTGTATGTGGTTGATTGTAAAGTACTTAACGCCCAAAGAGTATCTGAAACTGACTTGCTAGCAAGTCCCCCTCCCCGCTACGTGAAAAAGGAGAAACTGCTAGGGGGCTCAAAATTCCGGCGAACAAGCACATGCTTAAAACACATATCGCCATATCCATTACATCTGTTGTTCGTAGCACCAGTACGGGAAAGATTCTGTCTATTCCCAATAAACTCTCGGAGGAGTGTTCATGAGGGCGTTTCGCATGTTTGTGTTTCATACTCTGGTGGCCGTGCTGGCCGTTGGGAGTGCAGCAGTTTGGGCGCAAGACCCGGAGGCGCGCGCGCGCGACCTTGTCAACCGCATGACTTTGGACGAAAAGATCCAGGAACTGCACGGCCTCCGAGAGCCCGGTCACTTTCGTTATGTTCCGGGAATCCCGCGGCTGGGCATTCCGGCTTTCCAGATCACCAACGGTCCAGCCGGGGCCGGACCTGGCGGCACGCGTCCTCAGGCGAAAGCCACGGCGCTTCCGTCTCCCATCTCGCTGGCGTCCACGTGGGACCCCGAACTAGCCAATCTTAACGGCGTGATTATCGGTGCCGAGTCCAGAGATCTGGGTAGTGCATTGGTCGAAGCGCCGACGATTAACATCGCGCGCGTGCCGCAGAACGGACGGACCTTCGAAGGTTACGGGGAAGATCCCTATCTCGCTGGTCAAATTTCCGTGAACAATATTATAGGTATGCAGAGCCAGGGAGTGATTGCCAACGTCAAGCACTACGCCGCCAACAACCAGGAGACAAATCGCTTTCACGTCAACGAAGAAGTCGACGAGCGCACGCTGCGTGAAATTTACCTACCCGCATTTGAAGCTTCGGTCAAGCAAGGACATGTTGACTCGCTCATGTGCGCCTATCCCCGGGTCAACGGTACGTACTGTTGTGAAAATGACGTGCTGCTGAATCAGATTCTCAGGAAGGAGTGGGGGTTTGAAGGGTTTATCACCTCCGACTTCGGTGCTGTTCACAGCACGGTAGCTTCCGCCATGGCCGGACTCGACCTGGAAATGCCCAACGGGAAATATTTCGCCGATGACCTGAAATCTGCGGTGCAGTCAGGACAGGTGCCGGTCTCCGTGATTGACGACAAATTGATCCGCCGCTTCCGGACCATGATGCGTGTTGGTGTCTTCGATCATCCGCCGACGGTGAAGGATCTCCCGGCGCAACCCAACGGCGCCACGGCCCGGCGTCTCGCCGAACAGGGTATGGTGCTGCTGAAGAATGAGGGAGGAGTGCTTCCACTCAATGCCTCGCGCATCAAGTCCATTGCCGTGATCGGGCCGGCAGCCGTGAAGGCTGTAACCGGCGGTGGTGGCAGCTCACATGTTGTCCCGCTCTACAGCGTCGATCCCGTAGATGGCATCAAGAACCGGGTCGGTGAAAAAGTTACCGTCAACTTTATTGATGGCAGTGATATCTCTCAGGCGCTCTTCGTGGCCGGCGCTTCTGACGCGGTTGTGCTGATGGTAGGCGATATGATCACTGAAGGATTTGACCACCCAATCTCGTTGAGTGGAAATCAGGACCAGTTGGTGCAGGCCATCGCTGCCGCGAATCCGCATACCGTTGTCGTTATCAAGAGTGGAGGAGCCATTCTGATGCCTTGGGTAGGCCAGGTGGCCGCCGTCCTGGAAGCATGGTATCCCGGTGAGGAAGACGGCAACGCCGTGGCAGACGTGCTTTTTGGAGATTACAATCCCTCTGGCAAACTTCCCATCACCTTTCCGAAAAATCTGGAAGATGTTCCGGCCAACACGCCGGAGCAATACCCGGGATCGGGGCCGGTCGCACCCTACATTGAAGGATATGAATATGACCTGCAGAAGAAGGCGGCTCCCGGCATCGGCGGCGTCGCTCACTACTCTGAAGGAGTCTTTGTCGGTTACCGCCATTACGATGCCAAGGGGATTACTCCTCTCTTTCCCTTCGGCCACGGCCTCTCCTACACCAGTTTTTCCTACAAGGATTTGAAGGTCTCTCCCAACGTGATCTCTCTCGACGGCAAGCATGAGCCAACCGTAAGCGTGGATCTTACTGTAACCAATACGGGCAGCCTGGAGGGCGCAGAGGTAGTGCAACTCTACCTGGGTTTACCGTCAACCAATGTGGTCCCACAGCCGCCCAAGCAGTTGAAGGGCTTTCAGAAGGTGATGTTGAAGCCCGGTAAAGCAGCTCATGTGCATTTAGTGCTGGAGCCGCGCGCGCTGTCATATTGGGATGTGAAGAGCCATAGCTGGACCATAGCCCCTGGTGCCTACCAAATTATGCTGGGTTCTTCTTCACGTGACATCCGGTTGCAAGGCCAGTTCAACCTCAAAAGCAAGGCCGGAGAGTAGCACTGGCCAACTGCCGGAAGAAGATGATATGGTTTCGACTCATCATGTCGCTCAATGATTTGGACTAATCGTTTTCGAAGTGCAAATTGGTTAAAAATCCCTAAACGGAGATTTCTTGCATGCAACTGACCAGCATTGACTGGGTAATCATGACGGTATATTTCGTGTTCGTGCTGGGCATTGGCGTGGTGCTGAAGCGCTACACCCGCACCAGCACAGATTTCTTTCTGGCTGGCCGCGCAATTCCCGCATGGGTTTGCGGTCTGGCTTTCTTGTCCGCCAATTTGGGTGCGCAAGAGGTCATCGGTATGGCGGCTTCGGGAGCGAAGTACGGCATCGCCACCAGCCATTTTTACTGGATTGGAGCTATCCCGGCAATGGTGTTTGTTGGCATCTTCATGATGCCGTTCTACTACGGCTCGCGGGCCCGTTCCGTACCGGAGTACCTGCGGCTGCGCTTTGATGAAAAGACGCGGGCGCTGAACGCCGTCTCCTTCGCCGTTATGACGATTTTCTCATCGGGGATTTCGATGTATGCCATGGCCAAGCTCATCCAGACACTGCACATTCTGGATGCGCCCTTTCAGCATTTCGGCCTCGATTCCTCCTGGATCTTCCACGTAGGCATTGTGGCTTCAGCGGCAGTTGTGTTGGCCTACATTCTGCTGGGAGGGCTGACCAGCGCTATCTACAACGAGGTGCTGCAGTTTTTCCTGATCATCGCCGGATTGTTTCCCCTGGTGTTGCTGGGGCTGAAGAATGTAGGAGGCTGGCAGGGCCTGACCAGGACATTGTCTCCGGGCTACGTCCATTCGTGGGCGGGGATGGGAAGCGCGCACACCAATCGCCTGGGTGTGGAGTGGTTCGGATTGGCGATGGGGCTGGGCTTTGTGCTCTCGTTCGGCTACTGGTGCACAGACTTCCTGGTGGTGCAGCGGGCCATGGCCGCCGACTCGATGAATTCAGCGCGGCGCACGCCGCTGATTGCCGCTATTCCTAAAATGCTGTTTCCCTTTATCGTGATCCTGCCTGGATTGATTGCAATTGCATTGCCGACGGCTCCGCAGGGCGGAGTGCAGGTTGCCAGTACACAAGCCATGGCGCCGGGCGCCAGTACGGGAATGGGGCTGATTCCACCCAAGCTGGAGCCAGGGACTAACCGTCCACTGCTGGATAAGAACGGCAATCCGGAGTTGGACTACGATCTGGCCATTCCCCAGATGCTGTTGCACTACTTTCCAACCGGCATGTTGGGGTTGGGATTGACCGCTTTGCTGGCCAGTTTCATGTCGGGCATGGCGGGCAACGTGACCGCATTCAATACGGTATGGACCTATGACATTTATCAGTCGTACTTGCGCAAGGGAGCGAGCGACCAGCATTACTTATGGATGGGGCGCATGGCGACGGTGTTCGGCATAGCCCTCTCCATCATGACGGCGTATATGGCGAGCCGCTTTAACAACATCATGGACATGCTGCAGTTGGTCTTCGCCTTCGTGAACGCGCCTTTGTTTGCCACCTTCCTGCTGGGCATGTTCTGGAAGAGGACGACCGGGCATGGTGCCTTCTTTGGCCTGCTGTCGGGCACGATGGCCGCTGCTGTGCATCATGCCATCACCTTGCCGACGGGAGCGGTTCCTGGGGTGAAGGGAGGATGGCTGGCAGATATCCACACCTATCCCAGCGAGATGGCGCAGAACTTCTGGACCGCGATTTTTGCCTGGACGGTATGCTTTGTTGTCACGATTATCATCAGTTTGATGACCAAGCCACGCGGCGAAGGAGAGCTGACCGGGTTGGTATATTCGCTGACGCCGCGTCCGTCGGAGGAGAATTTGAAATGGTATCAAAGGCCGGCTTTGCTGGCCGTTGGCGTGCTGGTTGCGACGGTGATACTTAATTTTATTTTTTGGTAAAAATTTTCAGTAAGAAGGAATCCAAAGAAAGGTTTCCGCACAATGCGACTGGATATTCGTTTGCCGATCGGCGTGCTGTTTACGTAGTTTGGGATAGTACTGACTTTGTTTGGCGCCTTGAGTAACCAGGCACTCTACGAGCGTTCTTTGGGCATTAACGTCAACCTGATTTGGGGGCTGGTTTTGCTGGCATTCGGGATATTGATGCTCCTGCTCGGCCGGCGGCGCGCCCCGTTGCCACGAGACCTTGAAGAAACCGCCAATTTGCCTCCCCCACCCCCGAAAGAAACAGGACGCGCCACATAGAATTGCACCACGAAGGCGGCCAGTGGTGCTGAGTTATTGATGGGCTATGGGATATTTGGTGGACCTGGTCGGGATCGAACCGACGACCTCTTCCATGCCATGGAAGCGCGCTCCCAGCTGCGCCACAGGCCCACTGTTTAAGGCGGGACAATTATTTATTCTCGCAGTGGATGAGCAGATAGTCAAACGGCGTTATCAGTCGCCGGCTTCCAGTTGCCGGTGCTACTCTTGCAGTTGGAAAGGGTATTTTATATTTTGACTATGTTAACGAGCGACACAAAGTCTGCAAAAGATATTCGTCAAGCAAGTGTTCGGCGGGCAATGGCCTTTGTTCTCTGCACTGTTCTTACTTCACTAAGCTGTGGTATAGAGGTGGCAGCGGCCATATGCAAACCCCAGGATAGCTTCTATATTTTTGCCGCGGTGGTCTTTACAGCGTTGGTAATTCTTTGGATCTTCATAACTTGCCGAGCGATCAAGCGCCTTGCCTCTGACAATCTCTGACCGCTGATCTTTTAAGGTTCTTCTCTGGCAATTTTCTCGGCCGCGAGTTTTCTCTTCAATCCCTCCGGGCCGAATCCGTAGGGACAGTGGCGACAGCCGCTCTCGCAGCAATATCCCCGCCGGCGCAGGAAGTCAGCGGTGAAGACCATGCGCTCATCTTCGAGGTAATAGTCTTTTCCCAAAATAAGATCTGGTTGCGGCGCTGATTGATCTGACGGCATAATGAATTGAACCGCGGAAGACACGGGAAAATGCAGGGTCAATTACCCGATTACACAATTACTAAATTGCTCAATGACCCAATGACTCAATGATTCGATGTTGCAATGGCTCAATTGACTCACGGCTTTATTTCCACCGGCGTTCCGTTCGGCACCAGCTTCCAAATCTCATCAATTTCTTCGTCGGTGACAGCGATGCAACCGTCAGTCCAATCGTGCGCTAGATGAGCGCTGCCCACCCAGCCCATGCCGTTGGGCAATCCATGAATCATGATGGCGCCGCCGGGAGAGACGCCACGCTTGCGCGCCTGGGTCACATCCTGTGCGCTGGGATAAGAGACATGCAACCCTTTATGAAACTGGCTATGCAGGTTGCGGCCGTCAATCGTGTACGTACCCTCCGGGGTCTTGTGGTCGCCTTGCTGGGTTTTGGGGCCGATAGGCTCGCCTCCCAGAGCGACCTTGTAGGTCTTGAAGGGCTTGCCCTCGTGCATCAGCGTGAGCGTGCGCTCGCTCTTGAGGACTACGATGCGGTCGGCCATTATTTGTGGCGGCTGAGTCGTAGTGTGGCGAGCAGCGTAAGAATGAACAGCGACGAGGAGAGCGACAGCAAAAATGCTAAAAGCAGTTCTCCGTTCTCTGTTCATAGTCAGACCCCCAGTCTATCTTCTTATGCCGTTTTAACGATTACCATGCTTTCTGTTCCATCCAGTTCGTTTCCATCTTGTCATCCTGATCGCCGTTCTTTGGCGCGAAGGATCTGGCGTTTTCTTGGCTCCGACGGTACTGCTCTTGATACAGAAAAATAAGCAGGTCTAAATTAGACAATTACCCGATTACGCAATTACAAAATGGCCCAATGACCCGATGATTCAATGACTCAATGCTTCAATCGCCAACGACCCGATGACTCAATGTCTCAATCCTCTCGGGTTCTGCGGCGACGCCATTGCGGAAGCTCACGAACTTTCCGGAGATGGCGGGCACGCGCTCACCGGGCACGATGATGCCAACCAGGTTCAGCGGATCGGCGGCAGAGATAGTAACCGTCTCTTCGGAAAGAGGCGCGTTGCGCATGGCGCGCAGCGACTCTACCGCAACCGGCAAGGCGAACTGCTCGCCGATGAATCCGTTGACGAAGCGGCCGCCGCGCACTTCGCCACGCTCTTCCAGGCGGCGGAAGGCCATCAGCAGCTCGCGCCATTTTGGGGCGAGAGCTTCGCGCACCAGCAGCTCGCGGAAGACGACTCCGTAGCGCTCGAGCAACATACGGCAGGTGGCTTCGATGGATTGGGTGCGCGCGGCATCACTCGGGGGATGCGCCGCGGAGGTATAGAGCAAGGCCCAGCGCCCAGCGCTGTGGCGCGGACGGGAAGTGCGGCCGCGTCCCTGGCCGGTGCGGCGACGAGGATCAATCAAGGCGCGCAGATTATCGAAGCCGTCAGCGGTAATCATTCCGGCAGCGACCAGCTCCCAGAGCGCGGTTTCAATTTCGGATTTGAGGCGGCCGGTGGCGCGAACAATGTCAGTGAAGAACGATGCCCCGCGTGTGCGCAAAAACTCCAGCACCTCGCGGGCGCCGGCACTGAGACCAGATGCCTTGGTAGTCTC